>JAUWMJ010000240.1 GCA_030613225.1 Desulfobacterales bacterium | reverse complement strand
TTTCCACCACACCACATCTGGTTGCAGCAAAAAGCGGAAAAGCTACTATATTAGCCGTACTTTATGAAGGTTGATCGGTAAGCGTTCACAGGCACCGCATCTGCACGCGCTCAGGGCGATCAGCATAGCAGACTATAGCTGGTCGCCCTGACCACGCACATATGCAGCACCTGTGAACGCTTACAGGACGGTGATTGTGCGACCTTTTTGTTCTGAATGGGTGTGGGGGTGCGTTGATCGTAACCGTTCAGGGGTTTAGGCCCCTGAACGGTTATAGAAATTTTAATGAATGATGAATAATGTTTAGTGTATTGTGATCTCTTTCGGCTTTTCCTCTTCAGGTTTAGGAATATCTATTTTCAAAACACCGTCCTTAAAATCAGCTTTGATCTTATCAGCGTTCAGGCCTACAGGCAATGTAAAAGCCCTGTGAAATTTCCCGAAAGCTCTTTCCCTTTTGTAATAATTTTCCTCCTTAACTTCATTTTCAAAGGAGCGCTCACCTTTGAGAGTCAAAACCCTGTCCTTTAAATCGATCGCAATATCCTTTTTATCCATTCCTGGCAGTTCAGCTTTTATGACAATATTGTTGTCATTATCATAAATATCAACAACCGGATTCCAGCTGGTCATTGCCAGTTCATCATTTTCCCGGCCTGGTGAATAAAAATCCTCATCAAAAAACCGGTTAAAACGATTTTGCAAAATTGCCATATCTCTTAATGGTGTCCATCTTACAATATTCATGATATTTTCCTCCTTTTATTGAAAGCTTTTAATATTTGTGCCTGATTGCTCACTGACTCAGGCCATTTTACTTTTCCTTAGCAATATGTTAAGAACAATTAATTATATGTCAAGAAATAAAATAAATTAATTGTTGCATTACTTATAATAATATATAATTTAAAGTAATGGAAGCTTAAGATTATTTACAACAGAAAATGAAAAGGCGGGAAAAATGAAAAAACATAAAAAAGACAATGAGATAAAAACAATATTCTTACCCCAGCCTTCATCTTCGGATCTAAGGGGTAAACAGTCCGTCAGAGCAACATTCAAATTAACTGGAAAATCAATAGAGGCAATGACTATCGTATCAGTGCATCTGGGCATTAAACAAAAATCTCTTTTTGACCATTTAATTGAGGATAAACAGTGTTTGAAATTAATTGCCGGTGAAATAAAAGATGAGGCATTCAGCAAACTAAACCGTATTCAAAAAACATATGTTTTAAGCCGCAGGACACTATCATCCCTTGATCAAACAGCTAAAAGTTTTAATGCTTGCCGTGATGCTTTAGTGGAGTATTCCATTCAAAGGCTTATCCCGGTAATTGCCGGAGAAAAAGAAAAACACAGAAAACGAAAACTAATTCTGAGTGAAATGACAAAGCACCTGGAACATGGAGAAAAGATTTTGCAAAAATCAGAAGAATTATTAGGTAAAGACGATCCAGTTTACTGCAAATTCAAATCAGCAATAGATGCCTGCACAAGTGCTTATAATAATATAGAATCTTTTATTGAACGGGGTGAAATAATTGAAGAATTTTAATTAGATGCCTTGCATATAAAAGCCTCAAAATCGTGCAAAATTCAGGTAGTACCCCCCATGTGGCTTTCAACTTCAATTAAATATTCTTGACAGTCATGGACTGTTGAGTTTATGTATACATTAATGTTTTAAAGAGATATCAATGATGGCAAAAATAAATCTGGAAGAGTTTGCTTACAAATCAATCATAAGTCTTATTTTAGAAAATCATTTCAAGCCTGGAGATTTTCTTCTCGAAACAGAACTTGCAGAGTCGCTTGAACTAAGCAGGACACCAGTCAGACATGCATTGGGCCAGCTTGTTGCCGAAGGGTTTCTGGATAAGAAGAAAAAAAAAGGCTGTTTCATCCCCTCACCAAGTCCGGAAGATGCCAGACATGTTTTTTTTGCGAGGGAAAACATTGAAGGCCTGACTGCGGCGTGTGCTGCCAGACATGCTACTGACAATGATGTTGACTTCCTCTACAACCTGATTGAAAAAGAAAAAAACGTTGAGAATCCAGGTACCCAGGAGTCTAAACTCATTTATGTCACCATTAATGAATATTTTCATCTCGGTATTGCAAGAATCGGACAGAATAAATACCTGGAACAATATTGCAGGCATAGTTTCTGGAGGTCCAATACCTATATTTTCTTTTTTGACAACTATTACACCGGACTGGAGCCCGGAGGACAGAAAACAGGACCAAAACAGCATATTGAAATTGTCAAGGCCATTGAAAACAGGAATGAAGAAAAGGCTGGAAACCTTATGAAACAACATGTCCGAACGACTTTTGAACAGCTTTTTTTGAAGTTGTGAACAATTAAAATTGATAACAGGGTGCAGGTGGAAAACCACCTACTTATGTATACATTAAAAAATGCAAAACCGGATTTTTCCAAACTGTACAACAAAAATTAAAGAGGGAAAATGAAAATTCTTGTTTTAGGCGGGTGCGGCATCCAGGGAAGAACAGCGCTTTATGATCTGGCATCTGATGAACATGTCAAAGAAGTAATTTGCGCGGATATCAGGTTTGACGAATTGTCTAAGATTAAAGATTTTACGGACATGAGCAAAATAAAAGAGGTAAGAGTTGATGCAAAAAATAAAGATGATCTAATAAACCTGTACAAGAAAGTGGATGTTGTTATTGATCTTTTACCTATGGATTTTAAAAAGTTTGTCAATGAAGCAGCTTTGGAGGCAAGGGTAAGTGTGGTCAATACCAATTATGCCCATTCCCCTGAGCAGCTTGATGAAAGCGCAAAAAAAGCCGGTATCACCATAATGCCGGAATGCGGTCTTGATCCGGGGATAGATCTGGTGATTTACGGTGATGCAAAAAACAGATTTGATGAAATTCATGTGATTGATTCATATTGCGGAGGGTTTCCTGAGAAACAGGCATGTACCAACCCGTTAAACTATAAGCTTTCATGGATATGGAAAGGCGTTTTAAGCTCAACCATGCGGGAAGGCAGAATAATCAGGGACAAAAAGATCATTGAAATTCCTGCAATGAACCAGCATGATGAAGAGTATGTTCACATGATTGATTTTCCCGGGCTTGGAACACTGGAAGCCATTCCAAACGGGGACGCAGTTTATTTTACTGACCTTCTGGGACTCACGGACGCCATAACTCGAACCGGTCGTTATTCTCTCAGATGGCCAGGGTGGAGTGCATTCTGGAGACCCATGAAGAAATTGGGTTTTTTAAGTGAAGATCCGGTAAAAGGACTTGGCGACGTTTCACCCATTGATTTTCTAGATAAATTACTGGGGCCGCAGCTTGAATATAAAGATGATGAAAAAGACCTGATAGCCATGATCAATATATTCGAGGGAACAAAAGATAAAAAGAAAATGCGGTTTACAAGCACCATGCTGATTGAAAGGGACCTTGATACCGGAATCATGGCCATGAGCAAGGGAGTGGGATACACCGCAAGCATTGTAGCAAAAATGCTTGTCAGGGGCGATATTAAGGAAAAGGGGGTATTGTCACCTTTAAAGCATATTCCTGCGAAAAAGTTTATGAACAGCCTTAAAAGAAGAGGGATAGAAATCAAAGAAGAAACAAGTATTCTGGAAACTTGAAAATAAAGGAGCCGTATTATTAATAATAACACTTAAAAAAAGGAGAAAAACAATGAGTCGAAAAAAATTAGTTTCAACTGTCCTTGCCATTGTCATGACTGTATTTTTCACCGGAGTCTGTTTTGCCGGAACCCTGTCTGAGATAGTTAAAAGAGGGGAATTAAGGGTTGCCGTTCAATCAGGTGCCGCACCTTATGCTTTTTTTGACAAAAACGGTAAGCATACGGGATCCATGGTTGAATTTGCCGAGGAAATGGCAAAAAGAATGGGTGTAAAGCTTAAAATCCTTGATTTTGACTGGGACGGCCTTATTCCTGCTTTGTTATCCGGAAAAGCCGATATCCTTGCTGCTGATATGACTCCTACCCTGAAAAGAGCCCTCAAAATCACCTTTGCAGATCCCTGGACTTATGTGCAGCCCTGTATTTTTACCACAACAGGGGCAAGCTATCAGGTACTTAAAGATGTAAACAAACCATCTGTTACAGTGGGTGTTCTTTTAGGCTCTACCGGTGAAACCATTGCAAAAATATACCTGCCAAATGCCAAGATAAAATCATATAAAGGCGGTGGAAGAATGATCGTCCAGGCACTTATTGCAGGGCATGTGGATGCCGGGGTTAATGACGACCTTGCAGTTCTGACAGTCCTTCCTGATTTTCCACCCAACTCTATCAGACTTCTTGACAAACGCCTTGGAAAAGGAAAAGATCCGTTGGCCTTTGCTGTCCGCCAAGAGTCCGTAAACCTGTGGCAATGGATTAACCTGTATTTCAAAACTGCCAGGTCCGACGGCACATATGATGCAAACATCAAATACTGGCTCGAATCAACTGAATGGAAAAAAGATCATTAAACCGTTATGAACATTTGATGATCTACATTATGTAAATTGAGTGTGCGTTCGATTGAAACGCACACTCAATTTGATGGCGTCGTAGAAAGTCCCATCTACTGCGTTGCAGCGGTTTTTCAGACACTAGGTATACTACATGTATTGCCTCGTCCCTGAAAAACCACTGCGCCTTTTTATCCCGCTGCTTTTTAGCGGGGGAATTTGAACTTTTTACGAGACAGTCTAAAACGGACTTTTTACGAGTTCATCAAAACATTGATGGCGTCGTAGAAAGTCCCATCTACTGCGTTGCAGCGGTTTTTCAGACACTCGGCATACTACATGTATTGCCTCGTCCCTGAAAAACCACTGCGCCTTGTATATGGAACTTTCTACTTAGCCATCGGTGATACTTTTTACGAGACTGTCAACATTAGATATTGATTCGCTGGGAAAGAATCTCAGCTTTTATAGTGGTTGTTAAAAAAACGTTCCGTTATCTAAACGGTTTTTTCTACAACCACTTATACCGCAATTCCATATTTCGAAACACATTTATGAAAAGCGGTATAGAAAAAATGAATATAAGCAAGATCTGTGCAGCGATTATTCGACCGTATAATAACATCACCCTATTTAGTGATTTTATTTTTCATAACACATAGCTGTTGAGATGGACCGGCCGATGAAATAATTACCTTCAGCTTCTTTATATATAATGCCGAAATTCCGTAGTGGCAAGTGTTTATCACAAATTTGCTGAGAATCACCGAACAAAGGAAGATGTCAACTTCTCTTAAGTGCACCACTGTTAGCCATCCGCTGAAATGCCATGTTCGGTGTTGTCTCCGATTCAATAAAAGCGGCCAAATCGGAAATGGTGTCGAAGATAAAATCCGGTTTTGATGAGGCAAGTTCCTCTCGGGACCATAACCGTAACTCACCGCCGCGGTCATTATCTCATTCTTTTTCCCGCCAATGATATCATGAGATCGATCACCGACGATTAGAGTAATTTTTGGATCAAGGTTCTCAGTATCAAGAATATGAGCTACAAGTTCA
>JAUWMJ010000281.1 GCA_030613225.1 Desulfobacterales bacterium | reverse complement strand
GCAATTAAAAACCCAACCCTCAGACCGGGAATCCTGAATATTTTGGACATGGAATTTAAAATCAGTACATTTGAAAGACCTGAGTAAATCATGCTTTTTTTTTCACCGTTTTCCACAAACGGAAGGTAGGATTCATCTATTATGAAATTTGTATCAGGAAAAAATCTACAAAGGATCATTATTTCTTCAGAAGATATCAATGTCCCTGTTGGGTTGTTGGGATTGCAGATAAAGACAGTATCATATCCTTTTATTTTATTTTTTATTAAATCGATATCAGGCTGAAACAAAAGCGACTCTCCGGCTATAAAATAATCAAAATCGACGTTGTGCATAATACATGCATCCGCATAATCTGAATATGTAGGGCCAAGTATCAGCGCTTTGCCTGTTTCCAGGACTTGAGGGATGGCGTATATTAACTGCGTTGTCCCGTTTCCTGCTAAAACGCATTCAGGATCTAAACCGTATCGATTAGCGAATGTAGTTGATATTTCTTTTGCATCTACTTCAGGAAGTGCGGTTATTAAATCGAGATTTTCTTTTAAATGCTCTTTCAGGCCGGGAGGAGGGCCAAGAGGATTAACATTGCTGCTCATGTCGATGATTTCAAAAGGCTTGCAGCCAAGACTTCTTGCAACTTCATAAATATTTCCGCCGTGACCTTGTATCATTAAATCTCCATTATCTTTTTTTCAAATAAGTTGAATCGAAACGAATAGAAAAAGCCCTGCTTCTGTAATTTCGACCATTGCTCCCAGCATATCACCGGTGATGCAGCCAATTTTTCTTTTGTAATATAAAAGAATACTAAAAACTATAATTGCAAAAATAACGTTCAGCAAAATAGCTTTTAATCCTAAAAAAAATGAAAGCAAAACAGGGATCAGCAATCCCGCAAATCCGATTATCTTAAGCCTTTTTTCAAAAAAAGGCTTTCCTGTTCCGCCATCAGTTCGCCCGTATTCAAGAAACCACATTCCGAATAAAATACTTCCCCTGGCATAGGCAGGTATTATAATCAGCAAAAGACTTCTATATGTATCTAAACCTGTGATACCTGCCCATTTAATGGATAAGCCACAGATAATGGCGACGATACCCATAGCACCGATTCTGCTGTCTTTCATTATGGATAGTGCTTTTTCCTTTGTTCGACGTCCATAAAGTCCGTCAGCGGTATCACCCAGACCGTCAAGGTGAAATGCGCCTGTTATAATAATAAGAAAAAGTACATCAAGAAGGCTTGCAACCGGTTTTGACCACAGCAGTAAAAAAATCTGGTCGAGCAGCGCAACCATCAACCCCAAAATAATCCCAACCATTGGAAAGAAAGGAATCATTTTTTCAGGATCAAATTTTCCGGACTTCCCCATGGGAATTATTGTTATAAACTGTATTGCTGCAATAAGGTTTTTCATTGCGTTCTAATTCACAAATATGTGAACTACTCAGGTTCAGGGTTCAGGGTTCAAAGGTTCAGGGTTTCGTCTTAAACTGATAAAAGAGCGATATAAGATGATTTTAGTACATTAGTTGTGAATTTGTTGTTTTTAATGGCAAAAAAATAAAACCGATCACGAAAACACGAAATAAGGAAAGCACGAAATTAAAATTTTATCTTTTTCGTGTTTTCGTCCTTTCGTGCTTTCGTGATAAAAAATCTTTTTCTTTTCCGGCTTGTCCGGGTTATGTTTAAGGTAATGACTTTGATTTAATAACTACTGGAATTCCTGCAACCATCCATATAACCCTGTCCGTACATGCCGCCACTTTCTGGTTTACAAACCCTGCATAATCTCTGAACAGTCTTGCAAGCCTGTTTTCCGGAACAATCCCTGCCCCGACCTCATTTGAAACGAGTATGATCGGGCATTCTGCTTCTTCAAGTGCGATTATTAATTTCTGTATTCGATCATATATTATATCCGTGCTTTCCGTTTCCATGAGAAGGTTGTTTATCCACAGTGTCAGACAGTCGACCAGGATTACATCCCCTTCCCTGCTTTTTTCATTGATTACTTCCGACAATTCAACCGGAACTTCAATAGTCGTCCAGCTTTTATCTCTTTCCTTTTTATGGCGGTCGATCCGCTCTTTCATTTCATCATCAAGGGGCATACAAGTTGCGATAAAGATTCTTTTACTCCCTGAAATCTTTTCAGCCAGCTCAAGTGCATATCGGCTTTTACCGCTTCTGCATCCGCCTATAACAAGTATCGTTTCGTTCACTAACTCACTCCTGAAGTAAATAACTCAACAATTCTTTCTGTATCTATATATTTTTCAAAATGCTTAGCCAGGAGATCGTATTCCTTGTTCCTTGCTGCAGGACCATGGATGTTTGAAACTTCTATATTCTCAAGACCAATGGTTTCCAGCCAGCGCTTTGTAATACCGGGATTATCAAACAGACCATGCATATAAGTTCCTATGATGCGAGATTCATCCACAACGCACCCATCCTCATATTTACAGGACACATTGTTTCGCTGGAGAACCTGAAACATAGAATCACCATTTTTAATTTCTGTCTGCCCCATATGAATTTCATAACCCGTTCCATCAATATCATCCCAGGAAAACTTTGTCAGAGTCGTTGTCTTGGGAGCTTTCAAGAAAGTCTCCACCGGCAAAATAGAAAGCCCCCGCGTTGATCCGGGTTTTCCTTCCAGGCCGTCCGGATCGTGAACATACTTCCCCATCATCTGGTAGCCTCCGCATATACCGAGCATGTGGCCACCATTTCTCACATATGAAAAAAGTTTATCCGACCATCCTACATTCTTTAACCATTTAAGGTCGGAACAGGTATTCTTCGATCCTGGAATTATAACCGCCTTGAACAAAGATAGCTCCTGGGGCTTTTCAATAAAATGAAGATTAACACCCGGCAGTCTGGAAATAGGATCAAAATCGGTAAAATTGGAAATATGCGGTATTCGTATAACAGCTATTGACGGAAGATTATCATTAGTCACGGAAACACTTTTCGGGTTTTCAATGACAACCGAATCTTCTGCTTCTATATTTATATGGTTATACCACGGAAGTACACCGAATACTTTTTTCCCTGTTTTTCTTTCTATCCAGTTTACGCCATCTTCAAACAGAGCGATATCTCCCCTGAAACGGTTGATAATAAATCCTGCTATTTTTTTTCGCTGTTCAGGGGAAAGACATTCAAGTGTGCCGATTATCTGGGCAAATACACCACCTTTGTGAATATCGGCTACCAGAACAATCTGTGCGTCGGCATATTCAGCCATGCGAAAATTGACTATATCGTGTGGCATAAGGTTTACTTCCGCACATGAACCTGCTCCCTCTATTACAACAAGCTCATACTCTTCTCTTAATCTATCGACAGCTGAACAAACTTTCTTGAAGAAATGTTCTTTTTTAAAATGGTAATCTGCTGCTTTTTTGTTTCCAACCACCTTTCCAAAAAGTATAACCTGTGAGCCTATATCACTGGTGGGTTTTAAAAGGATAGGGTTCATATCCACATGGGGAGGAATCCCGGCAGCCTCGGCCTGGACAATCTGCGCTCTTCCCATTTCCAGCCCTTCCGGTGTTACACCGGAATTATTGGACATATTTTGTGCCTTAAATGGTGCGACATTTATCCCTTTGTTTTTAAAAAAACGGCAAAGGGCAGTTGAAATAATACTTTTCCCGACATCGGAACCGGTTCCAAATACGGCAATACACGGGGCTTTCTTATTTTCTTTTTTTGTATCCAATCTTCTTCTTTATTTTTTATGTTACCTGATTTTTGCACGAGTTGGAGGCTTTCATATGCAAGGCATCTCAGGGCGAAGCCATAGTGAACTATTGCAAGCTCTTAGTAACACAGCAGATGGAAGCCTCCAGCTCGCCCGAAGGGTGAAAATTGATGAGATAAAATAGACCATTATCCTTTTTAGCATATAGGTATTATTTTCTTGACAACATATTTTGCTAAACTCTCTGGATATCAGTATAAAGATAGTTTCTCATCAATTTTCATGCAAGATTCAGGAATTAGAAATAGATGATAGAAGCTCATAAGCCGCTGCTGTTGGTGCGGTTTTTCCTCTTTCCACCTCTTTTGTTATTTTTGACAGCATCTTTTTTACATCAGGGTTTTTATAAAACTGATCTCTGAGTCCTTCTTCTACAAGTGACCACATCCAGTCTGTGGCCTGTTTTTTTCTTTTCTCTCCAAATTCTCCAGTGCCCTTTAGCTTTTCTCTATGATTTAATACAATATCCCATATTTCATTAATGCCTTCCAGTGTCAATGCACTGCATGTCACAACCGGCGGCATCCAACTGGGAGATGTAGGATTTATCAGATGTAGCGCTGTTTCATATTCTTTCCTTGCCCGTTTTGCTTTTTCAATATTGTCGCCGTCTGCTTTGGTTATTGCAATCGCATCTGCAAGCTCCATCACACCTTTTTTTATCCCCTGGAGTTCATCTCCTGCACCTGACAGCATAAGTACAATAAAAATATCGACCATGGAAGAAACTGTTGTTTCGGATTGTCCTACACCAACTGTTTCCACAATCATTACATCAAAACCTGCGGCTTCACATACAATCATTGTTTCCCTGGTTTTTCTTGCAACGCCTCCGAGAGTACCCCCTGAAGGTGATGGCCGTATAAATGCACTATCCTCTGCGGAGAGCCTTTCCATACGCGTCTTATCACCCATGATACTTCCGCCGCTTTTTTTACTGCTTGGATCAACCGCAAGAACAGCAATGCGGTGATCATCCTGTAAAAGCATCATGCCGAAGCTCTCTATAAACGCACTTTTCCCAACACCCGGAACTCCTGTTATCCCAATACGAACCGCTTTTCCGCTGTACGGTAAAAGAGTATCAATTATCGTTTTTGCCTTTTCCTGATGGGCAGGCAGCGAACTTTCAACAAGTGTAATGGTTTTTGCAATAAC
>JAUWMJ010000058.1 GCA_030613225.1 Desulfobacterales bacterium | reverse complement strand
CATCGAGCATCTTGGCAGGGCAACGGCCCAGGCTGTTGACAAACTGATTATCGTGGTAGAACCCGGACGACGCAGCATCGATACTGCTGCTAATATTAAAAAGCTTGCTGCAGAAATCAGGCTGGAAAATATTGCTGTTGTGGGAAACAAGATACGAAGTAAAAAAGATGAAGAGTTTCTCAATAAGCATTTATCCGAATTTGAAATATTAGGTTTTCTTCCCTATGATGATACTCTAATCGAAGCCGATCTTGAAGGAATTTCCCCCTTTGATGTAAACTCGCCGTCAAAAGCACAAGTTGAAAAGATGATTTCAAAGCTCTAATGAACAGACGAAGAAGATATCCTTCCAAAAAACCAGGACAAACAGGCAAACAGGTTAATTTTCGTAAGAAATCAAGGATACCGAAAATTAAGCCCGGCGCAGATGCCGGATTAAAAAAGGTTTTCGCCTCCATAGGCGTACCGGACAAAAAGCCCTTTACACCTGATCCTTTCCAGCTTGAAGCTGTTTCTGCAATCAGCCGGTCAGACTGTCTTGTTACCGCTCCGACAGGTTCAGGAAAAACCTGGATAGCACAGCAGGCAATGGCCCGGATATATGAAAAAGGCCAAAAATCGTGGTATGCTTCCCCGTTAAAAGCTTTATCCAATGCAAAGTACAATGAGTTTTCATCAATTTTCGGAACTGAAAACGTCGGCATATTAACAGGCGACAGAAAAGAAAACGCTGATGCACCGATCATCGTTGGAACGACCGAGATTTTGCGAAATCAACTATATGATGCCATGCATTATGGTGAAACATTGTCTGTCGATCTGGTTATCCTGGATGAAGCGCATTTTTTAGGAGATGAAGACCGTGGCGTAGTCTGGGAAGAAATAATGATTTATCTTCCCCCAAGGATACCGCTTCTTTTGCTTTCCGCCACAATAGGAAATGCAAGGCAGATCGCCCGATGGCTTTATAAAATACGCTCTAAAAAATGTATCGTTGTTGAGGAATCAAAAAGACCGGTACCGCTTTACCCGATCTTTCTTCATCCTTCAGGAACGCTTTTTCCCCTTATAAGCCCCAAAAACTCAAAAGGGAAGAAGAGAATTCATAAAAAAGTCGTTGAATATATAAGCACAAAGCGTCCTCCTCTCCTTGCCGCCCCTCGCAGATTGCCTCCATTTGATGAGATCCTGCGCATTTTAAAAAAATATAATCTCCTCCCAGCCATATTCTTCCTTAAATCCCGCGCTGACTGTGACAGGGCCCTTGATCTGTGCATGGAAAATCGTCCAGGTAACAGGGAACATGAAATACTTCTTTCTGAAAAAATCGAAGAACTCACAGCTCAAAGCTCCCACATTGCACATCACCGCCAGCGTTGGCATCTTGAACATCTGGCTGTGGGAGCACATCACAGCGGTCAACTGCCTGCCTGGAAGATGGTAATAGAAACGCTTATGACTAAGGGACTTCTTGATGCGGTGTTTGCAACATCTACCGTGGCGGCCGGAGTAAATTTCCCTGCCAGAACAGTGTTATTTCTTAATTCAGACAGGTTCAACGGAGTGGAATTCAAACCCTTAAGCCCTACTGAATTTCATCAGATGACAGGCAGGGCCGGTAGGCGCGGTATGGACAACATAGGATTTGCCATTGCGATTCCGGACAAATTCATGGATATAAGACTGACCGCAAAGCTTGTAAATTCCAGGCCTTCTGATGTTATAAGTCAGATAAAAATCAACTTTTCAATGGTACTTAACCTGCTGTTGTCCCATACACCAGGTCAGATAGAAGATTTGCTCGAAAAATCTTTTGCAACATATCAGCTTACTAAGGGAGAACCATGCTTCGCTAAAGCTTCAGACTACGCTTTACAGCTACGCCCCGACAAGACGCAGGGCAGGGGGCAGAAGGGCTTGTCCTGCGTAGCCGCAGGCGAAGCAGGAAAGGAAAAGGGGCGTTTTGAAAAGAGAGTATATGATAGTAAATTTTTGTGGCGGGATTTTCTGCGGCATCTTGATTTTCTTAAAGAAAAAAAATATGTGGACAGCAACGACAGGTTAGCGGATGACGGAATCTGGGCCTCCAAGCTCAGGGTTGACCAGCCTCTTTTGATAGGCGAAGGTTTCAGGCTGAGAATATTTCCTGAATCTGATCCTGCCCTGCTTGCTGCAATTATTGCGTCATTAGTGGATGAACGTGGTGCAGATGATAATATTGATAAAAAGTTCTTCCCCAAAAGGCTTTTGACATCTTTCCTTAATGTAAAAAAAAGTCTCGGACCCTTTTCAAAGGAAATGGCATCCAGTGGGTTTGAAGTAAGACAACTTTTTTTAAGACCGGCTGTTGCGATGTACGCCTGGGCAACAGGCCAGTCATGGGAAAAGGTAGTATCTGTTTCGGATTTAGAAGAAGGAACCCTTGCCATGCTGGTCCTGCGCACAGCTGATAATCTAAGGCATATCAGAGCCCTGGCCGGTGTATTCCCGGAAGTTTCGAAAACCGCAGGAACTGCTATTGAGTTAATCCTGAGGGAGCCGGTGGTGGTTGAATAAAAGGGACAGAGGAAATAGCTGATAGTTGATAGCTCATAGTAATCCGCCTGCGGCGGACAGGCTATGAGCTATTACCTGTGAGCTACGAGCTAATAAATTACGAAGTAATTTATTTACCATCCAAAACTTCTCTTATCTTAACAGACAATTCTCTGAGTTTAAAAGGTTTTTGAATAAATCCGTTGCATCCGCGCTCAAGTATTTCCGCTGCCTGCCCGCTGATGCTGTATCCACTGGAAAGAAGAACCTTTATTTCAGGGGCGATTTTTTTCAAATTGTCATAAACCTCTTTGCCACTCATTCCAGGGATGATCATATCCATGATGACCATGTTGATCTTATCCCGGTTATTTTTGTATGTTTCAACAGCTTCTTTTCCACTCCTTGCAATCATGGTCTTGTAGCCTAAAGCTTTCAAAATTTCCTGATTTACTTCAATGATCATCTCTTCATCGTCAACAAGGAGAATTGTCTCTGTACCCTTTAAAATTTTTCGGGTTAATTCTTTTTCCTGTATGACTTTTTTATCAGATGCCGGCAGATATATATTAAAAGTAGCCCCTTTACCTTTTTTACTGTAAACATCAATAAGACCGCCGTGATTCTTTATCACCTCGGAAGCGGAAGCAAGCCCTAAACCTGTACCCCTGCCTTTTTCTTTGGTAGTAAAAAACGGGTCGAATATCTTTTCCTGGATTTCCTTATCCATACCTGTTCCTGTATCAACTACAGACACCTTCACATATTCGCCTTGTTTTAACTTCAAATTCCCGGCAGAGCCTTCGTCAATCACAACATTTTCTGACAGCAAATGGAGGTCTCCACCTTCGGGCATGGCATGCAAAGAGTTGATATAAAGGTTTAAAAACACCATCTCCATCTGCCCCTGGTTTACTTCCACTGTCCATATTTTTTTTAAAAAATTTGTATGAATCTTTATTTCTTTTTTAGCCCGGCCAAACATGCTGGAAGTTCTTTTAATAAGCTCTTTTAGATCCGTAGCCCTGACTTCATATCCCCCACCCATGGAAAAGCCTAAAAGTTGCCTGGTAAGCGAACTGCCGTTTTCAACATATCGCTCTATGCTTTTTATTTTTTTATAATGTGGATGACTTTCATCGATATCAAAAAGCATTAAAGAAGCATTACCCTGCATACCCATTAGAACATTATTGAAATCATGGGCAATCCCGCCTGCCAGACTGCCGATGGCTTCCATTTTCTGTGAAAGCTGGAGTTGTTTTTCCAGTTTCTTCTTTTCCCTTTCGGCTTTAAATATTTCTGTAACATCACGAACAACCCATCTGAACCCAATCGGCTTATTTTTACTTTCTTTAATTAGATATACAGAAAATTCAATTCCTCTTGTGTCTCCATCCTTTCTGATAACCTCAAAGTCTTTTACCTGTGCCGGTTCGCCGGTCCTGCGAACTTCATTTATGATTTCATTAAGTCTTTTTGAGTTTTCGGAATTTATATATTCCCGGTTATTCATGCCTATAAGTTCTTCACTGGAGTATCCCAGAATTTTGCAAATGGAATTATTAAAAAAAGTAAAGTTTCCTGCAAGATCTGTTTCTAAAAATCCTTCTTCAATATTTTCAATGATGGTTCTATACTTTTCGTCCTGCTGCCGCATCGCTCTGTCAGCTTCTCTGCGAAGATTAACGTTGTACTGTACATGGGAACCGAAAATAAGAAACATGCATAAAACAAGAACGCGGGTCAATGTCTCAAACATGTCCTCGCCAAGAAGATGATGAACAATATTTGCTTCAGGAGATAAGAAAAAGAACATAAAGGATTCCAGAATCCAGTAAATAGCGGCAATCCCGATTCCGGTTATTACTATCGAATCCAAAAAACTTGTACGATATTTAGTTTTCTTTCTCATTTGATCCTACCTTGAAAAAGTAAAATGTGACTACCATATGTTGTAGCTGCCCAAAATGCATAGTACCGCATATAGTGTGCTAACAAAATTAAAGTAACCGTTCACAGGTTCAGAGGTTCAGGGTTCAAAGGTTGCCCTCGTTCCCATACTTCGCTGTGGAACATACACCGTGCACTTAAGCGTCGACATTGAGTGACCGATGATCAGCGACTGATGGCGCATCAGACATCATAATGAGGGGCATCTTTTCCAGTTCTTACACACCGGCAGTCGACGTAGAGCTTCGGAATGAGTGGAAAGAAAACCCTAAACCTTTGAACGTTGAACCGTGAACGGTTACAAATAAAAAAGGGGTTAACCCACAGCCAGTGGACTAACCCCCTTTATTTTCATGGTGCCGGAGGGGAGAATCGAACTCCCATGAACTTACGTTCGGAGGATTTTGAGTCCTCTGCGTCTACCAGTTTCACCACTCCGGCTTTGGGTTCGTTCTATATTAAAACAGGCTGAAGTTGTCAATAGCATTAAAAATATCTTTTGCCGGCAATTCGCCTTCCCTTAAAAATCGCAGTGTCTCACCTGTTGCATCAATAACCGTTGAACCTGCGCCCCCTTTTAACGGTCCTGCATCAAGTATAAGATCAACTTGATCTGCAATTTTTGATTCCAGATCATCGATTTGAAAGCACCCGGCACTTCCTGAAAGGTTTGCGCTCGTTCCGGTAATTGGGCCGCCGGCAGCATTAACCAGTGCATATGCAACATTATGCCCGGGAAGTCGGATACCTATTTTTCCTGTCCCTGAAGTAAGATTAACGGGAAAGCCGTCTTTTGCTTTAAACACAATCGAGACTCTGCCCGGCCAGAATCTTTCCATGATAACTGATGCGGCATGAGGAATGTTTTCCACAAACCGGTCCAGTTTATCTTTATCTTCAACCAGCACTAAAATCGGCTTGCTCTCAGGTCGCTGTTTTATGTGAAATACCCGGCTTACCGCTTCGGCATTAAATGCATCCGCTCCCAGACCATAAAGACTTCTTGTTGGGAATACGACAACTCCTCCATTCCTGATTATACGGGCGGCTTCAGCAATTATACCGGTCTCCGGATTGGCGTAATTTACCTTCCTTACTTTATCTGATGCCTTCAATTTTTTTTGCTTTCTTTTCAACTTGCAACGCCATTTCAGATTTAAATTCCTCCAGCCTCCGGGTAAGTTCAGGATTAGAAATAGCAAGTATCTGTGTTGCAAGAATACCTGCATTTCTCGCACCCGGTTTTCCTATTGCTACTGTTGCCACCGGAATACCGGGAGGCATTTGTACAGTAGAAAGAAGGGAATCAAATCCTTGCAGGCATGAAGAATCTATCGGAACGCCGATTACCGGCAAAGATGTATAGGCTGCTAATGCTCCTGCAAGATGTGCTGCATGCCCTGCACCGGCAATAATTACCTTTATCCCGCGATCTCTGGCAGAAGACGCAAATTCAGCAGCTCTTTTTGGACTTCTGTGAGCGGATGCAACTGTCATTTCAAAAGGAATATCAAATTTTTTTAATACAGCCGTGGTTTCCTCCATAACGCTAAGGTCTGAATCACTGCCCATTACAATTCCGACTTCCGGGGATTGTCCAGGCTGTTTTGTATCTTTTCCTGTTTCCAAAAAATGCCTCCTTTGTTAGCTGATAGCTGATAGTTGTTAGCTGATAGTTAAATGATTAAAATCCTTTTTGCTATGGAGCTGTGAGCTATGAGCTGTGAGCTGTGAGCTGTGAGCTATGAGCTGTTAGCTGCCTCTGCCAAGCGCTCCAGCAAATCCTGCTTTTTTTCATCAAGTTCCTTTCTGCTAAGGGCCGCTCCCTTGATGCCGCCGTTTAATGCTATTTCAGAAAGAAAGCACTCCCCACTTTTTAAAATGTGAAGATCAATGTGGGCAAAAGGAAACTTTCCCCGATTCATTATGCTGCGGCAGAACTCTTCTTTATCTTTATCCAGTACATACGAACTGCTTGTGCCGCCTGAGGAAATATTCATTCTGAAATTGTGTGGATTATGCCGTGCATAGGCATCAACATAGTCTTCAACAATAATTATTCGGACATCAATAAAATTTTCCAAAAAAGGCTGAAGAACAAAAGGATAAGAAGATTCTAAAAGGGCTATGTGGCTGTACAGGGATTCGACAGTCTCCCATCTGCGTATACCGTAGCCACAGTGCATGTGGTTTTCCTTGGTAACAACCGGACCGACGCCATGCCTGTTGTATAAATTTATGGCGTTAACCATCTCAACCCGTCGTGTGATTGCCTGTGTACGGGGCAGCATCAGGTCCCTGAAAACCAGGGCCTGCATAACTTTAGAACTGTTTATTACCTGTGAAAGAGGTGATGGGAAGCAATGCACTCCCCGTTCAAGAAGATCGATCAGCATCGATTGTTTCAGATGCTTTGAAGCTAACATGCCGATAAAGATATCTCCTGGATCAAGCTTCTGATATAGCTCTTTTAATTTCCTGCTTCCTCTGACAATCATATCATTTACCGGTTATGCCCCTCAATACCCAGCTCTATTAACCTGTCGAGTAGCTGGCTGAAATTCAGTCCGGCAGCATTTGCGGCCTGGGGCAAAAGGCTTGTGGAGGTCATGCCCGGGATTGTATTTGTTTCTAATACATAAATGTCGTTATCTTTAAGAATCATGTCGGTTCGGCTGTATCCATTGCACGAAAGCGCCTTGTGCGCCATTTTTGCATAAGCCTGGGCTTTTTGGGTCAATGAATCATCAATCCTGGCAGGACATATCTCCTGGGTTGCGCCTGCAGTATATTTCGCTTCATAATTAAAAAATTCGTGTTCATCACCCGGAATGATCTCGATAATGGGCAGAGCCTGCAAATCGTTGTTGCCGATAACCCCACCGGTTATTTCAATACCTTTAATGTACGCTTCAATCACAACTGTTTCATCATATTTAAAGGCCTTTTCAAGAGCGCTTTTAAGGGTATCTTCTGTTTTGACAATAGACAACCCTACGCTTGAACCGCCTTCTGCGGGCTTGACAACCAGCGGCAGGCCAATCTGCTTTCGGCAGTTTGCGGGATCGATGGTATCGCCTTTTTTAGCAACCATGTATTCAGGGATGGGAATACCGTGTTTCTGGTAAAGCTGTTTTGAAATTACCTTGTTCATGGCAATCGCACTTCCCAGAACTCCGGAACCCGGATATGGAATATTGAGCAAATCCAGCAATCCCTGTACAGTGCCGTCCTCGCCATATAGACCGTGAAGTATGATAAGAGCGCCATCGATCTTCGGAGCATCTGCTACCAGGCGGTCTATATCTGTTTTAGGGTCATATCTGATGATTTCGTATTTTTCCTTATCAAGTGCTTCAAAAACCTGTTTGCCACTATTTATGGAAACCTCACGTTCTGATGATATGCCGCCTGAAAGCAAAGCAACTGTAAGCTTTTTCATGGATTTATTCCTCCTTTTTACCCTTTGTTTCCATACGCCCAACTACCTTTTCCACATACTGCTGAGGAAAATCAAAATTTATAGACGCATTCCGCATGGCATTTAATTTCAGTATTAAAAAGTTTAATTTTTTTAATGTGCGATATTTTTCTTTCTCGTCCTTCATACCTCCAAGAAGGTCTTCCGTCTTTTTTATTTCATTTTTTATCTCGATTTCAGGAGGAACAAAATCAGCATTTTTTAATATTTTATAGGCCAGGCGCAAATCTTCGGCAACACAACTGTCTTCATCTAAATCAAGCGGTTTCCCCGACCCGGGCAGGTTATTAAAATCCCCTTTTTTCTGGGCATTTTTTATGCGTTCTTCAACAAGTTTATCAAAACCAGGAAACATTTTTCAACTCCGACCTCTTTATTTTTGACCGAGCCCTTAAGCAAATTGTAATTATATAACATATAAAAAAATATTACCGCATTGTCAAAAACAAATATAGTGTCTCTTTTTTACTAGTTGACCCGGCTATACAAATATTGCTATTGAGCTATTACCTGAATCCTGCATGAAAATTGATGAGAAACTGTTCTTATAATGGTAAACAGTTGGTTTAGCAAAATATGTTATCAAAAAGATAATACCCAAATGGTAAAAAAGATAATGATCGATTTTATCTCATCAATTTTCATCCTTCAGTCTTCGCTACGCTATGCCTGACAAATCGGGCGAGCTGGAGGCTTGCATCTCCTGTGTTACCAAGGGCTCGCAATAGTAAACTATGGCTTCGCCCTTAGATGCCTTGCATATGAAAGCCTCCAACTCGTGCAAAATTCAGGTATGAAAAATCAAACCCATAACATTATTCTACCGCTGATTCTCACGGAAAAAAGACGCTAAAAAAAATATCCGTGATACTCCGTGTTTTTCCGTGGTAAGATGTACAAGTTATTTTTACTTGCCTCCTAACTTACTGAAAAAGGACAACAAACATGAAAAAAATAGCATTTGCCGGGACAGATGGAAGGACCCTTTTATGTGCTTTAGTTATTTCTACGGCTAAAAGTGAAATTTACCCCGAAGCGTTTCAAGGGATAGTAATCCGGGGCACACCGGCAATGCCGAAACTCACAGAGATGATGAACTGGCCCGTTGAATTTATTAGCACTGACAGCAATTCCATGCATGACTACGCTGCTGCTATTATCCGGAATTTAAAGGAAGGGAATATTGACTATGTTATACCTATGCCTGAATCACTATTATTTGAAGGTCTGGTAGATGAAGTTGAGGCAGCAGGATTCGGAGAGCATATTTTACGACTTAATAAATCCGGCGCTTTTATTGAGGGAGATAAGATCAGATGTAAACAATTGTGCCGGGAAGCCGGTATCCCTGTTGCGCAGTCCTGGACCAGGGTGGATGCTAAAAACTATAATGATGCGTTAAGTGTCTGCCTGAGCTATATTCACGACTTTGGCGGTGCTGTGATGAAATTTCCCTATAGCGCCGGCGGAAAGGGCGCCAGAATCATCTTAAATTCATGGGAAATAAGAGAAGTTTATGATAAATTAATAAAAGACTATAAAGACAGCTACAAAACGATGTTTGGCAGCAGGGAAGAATGGCCCCTTTTAATTGAATCCTTTATGTCTGGCGTAGAAATAAGCTTTACTATATTAGTTGACCGACTCGGGAATTTTCAAATCCTGCCCACGGTAATGGATTATCCCGAACGTTTTGAAGGACCTGCAAGCAAAAACAACCCGATTACAGGAGGTGTAGGAGCTATCTCGCCACATCCAATGGAAACACGTCAACTTGTTGATATGGCAGGAGAAACTATTGCAAAACCCCTGATAAAGGTAATGAAAGCCAGAAAAATTCTCAGGCCATGCATTTTGTATCCAGGCTGTTTTGTATCCCTGGATGGTTTTAAGCGCCCGATAAAAATTCGAGTAAGTGAAATAAATATCCGTCCCGGGGAACCCGAAGCTCAGCCCCTGGCTCGCAGACTGAGGAATTTCGGCGCCCTGCTAAAAGCTACCCTTGAGGGTAATCTGCATGAAGTAGAGCCTGAAGTAAGAACTGATCAGCTGGCAATATGCACGGCTCTTGTTACAGGCCCTGGTGGCCCTGATGGTCAAAAAGGGTACCCGTGGTCCTGTACTAAAGGAGAAATAATTGAAATTGATCTCAAATACTTTAAAAGAAAAGGAATACAAATCATTCCTTCAGCAATGAACTATGTTGAAGCCGAAAACACGTTTAAGTCCGATGGTACCAGAGTTGCGTTTTTGAATGCAAACGCCACTGTTAAAGAGGGGGAAAAACGGGGTGAAGTTGGTGATCGGCTAAGAAAGAAATTACTGGCTGCTTTTGACAACGGAAAAATCAGAGTAATTCCCAGGGAAAACAGCGAAGGAAACCGTCTGGATTTAAGAAGGGACATTGGACGCCATTATCTAAAGGCGGATAAAATCTTTGAATCAAAGTAAGTTGAAATTTTACCACTGATTCTCACGAAATTACACTGAATCATATATCTGTGATATTCCGTGCTTTTGTGGTAAATTTTTTTTGGTGGCGATGCAGGGACTCGAACCCCGGACACTGCGGATATGAGCCGCATGCTCTAACCACCTGAGCTACATCGCCATTACTGTTTTGTCATCAAATATGATGAACTCTTAAAAAGTC
>JAUWMJ010000080.1 GCA_030613225.1 Desulfobacterales bacterium | reverse complement strand
AAAAATGGTTTTTCCTGTGCCTGCCAGAAACAAAGCAACAAGAATTACGCCGTAAAAAGGAAAAAAGCCTCCGGCAAACATGCCGAGAGTAAGCATTGCCAATGCTGCCAGCATCATCAGCCGGTATCCCAGACGATCCGCGACAGGCCCGAAGAAGATGCCGAACAGGGCTGTAGCCTGATTTGCAGCAATCAGCGAAGTAATTGCAGTCAGCTCAACACCAAGCCCCCTGCTGAGGACAGGGGCAAAAGGGTAAGCAAAACGCCGGGAAGTATTAAGGATAACCCGGCATAAAGTTGCTATGAATATTTTTAGGGCCAATCTTTAAGCCTATTGAAATAGCTATTTGAAAATTTGACTACTTTCCTTGCAAAGGTATTACTGTTTAGTCACTCTTTACTTTTCCAGCTCCTGGATTCGGTCCTTTTGCCTGGCTACACGAACTGCCCAGTCCGGGTATTCACTTAAATATATTTCCGCCAGGCGATTAAACTCTTTTGCCTGTTTTGCCTCACCTTTTTGCAGCAAGCCTTCTGAAAGATAGTAGTAATTTTCACCGCTGCCGGGATTAAGGTTGATGGCCCGTTCGAGAACACGGATGGCGGCGTCAGGTTTGCCTTTGTTCAGGAGGCTTTTGCCCTGCTCGGTTAATTGCAAAGATGCAAGTATTCGTGGTGTGGCGGGTGAGTCGGGAGATGTGGGCCGCTCAGGTGTTAAGGCAGGTTTCATACACCCGACAGCCTGCAGGCATAGCGCCACTGCTAAAAGGATTTTTAGCCATTTAATTTTTGGTGTCATAATCATCTTTTCTCATGAAATTAAATATTTTTCTAAACAACCCCGGTTTTTTATGAATCGGACAAAAAACGGTCGGCACATTTTCTTTAAGAAAGATTTCTTCCATCTGCTCCAGGCAGCCCCCATGGGCAAGCAGGCCGCTTTCAGAGCATACTGTTTCTTTTACAACGCCGGCAGGCATTTTATACCAGCTCCCGAAAACATGCTGGGGAATAGCATTCATAAGGTCAGCCCAGATAGGCAACGCTGCGGCTGATCCGGTGGCAAAAATGGAATCCTGGTTATCAAACCCAACCCACACCAGCGCCAGGATATTGGGAGTATATCCCATGAACCAGGCGTCCCTGAAATTATTTGTAGTTCCTGTCTTGCCCGCAACCGGCCATGATATGCCCCTGCTTATTAAAGACCGTGCAGTCCCTTCGGTTACAACGCTACGGAGCATGGAACTTATAATAAAGGCTTTCGCAGGACTGGTCAAACGCTCAATATTCATGTGCTTTTGTTTCAGCAGCTTTCCTTTTTCATCAGTCACATCTTTCAAAGATAATGGATAGGGCAGCATGCCGTCTGCCGCAAAGACGCAATAAGCACGCGCCAGTTCAAGCGGTATAACCTCAAACGCACCCAGGGCAAGGGAAGGGTATGGTTTTAAAGGAGTTGAGAATAGAAATCCGTCGGTTGTCTTGATTATCTTATCAAGACCTACCTTCCTGGCCAGGTCAACTGTTGCAAGATTAAAGGATTTTGTCAGGGCCAGTCTCATGCTCACGACAAGTTCGTCTGATGGCGTAAAGTTTTGAGGTTCCCATGGTTTTCCGTCGATCATGTAGGTTATGGATTCATTAGACAGTCTGGAAGCCGGCGTGAAATCATTCAGGGCGGTCAGGTAGACAAAAGGCTTGAATGCACTTCCCGGCTGGCGCCGGCTCTGGGTAATCCTGTTAAACTGACTAACCGTGTAATTACGTCCTCCCACCATCGCAAGTATATAGCCTGTTTTTGGCTGCATTACTATGATAGCGCCTTGAAGTTTTTCTTCGCCTTTTTTACGCCTTAGAGCAGGATTCGATTTTTCAAGCCTGGCCAGACCCTTTTTTAGAGCCTTCTCTGCTGCTGCCTGGACCTGAGTGTCGAGTGTTGTGTATATGGAAAGTCCCAGACTGTTTAAAACTTCCGGAGGGTATAGTTTTTCAAGCTGCCGATAAAGATAATCTATAAAATAAGGCGCTTTTTTCCCCTGCAAATTATAACCGGCGGCTTGAACCTTCAGAGGCAAAGCTGCTTGAATCTGTGAATCGGTGATCCATCCCTTCTGGTGCATAGCCCTCAACACCGCATTTCTCCTGGAAAAGCAGCGGGCTTTATCAATATATGGTGAATAATGATTTGGCCCCTTGATCAGTCCTGCGATAGTGGCAGCTTCCGTCAGGGAAAGGTCGCTGACCGGTTTGTCGAAATAGAAAAAAGCAGCTTCACCAACACCGTTGATGGAGACCGAGCCTTTTTGTCCCAGATAGATTTCGTTCAAATAGATTTCAAGAATTTCGTCTTTTTCATATATGGCTTCAATGATGACGGAAAGAATAGCCTCATTTATTTTGCGGGATATTGTTCTTTCCGGGGTCAAAAAGTAGTTTTTGGCAAGCTGCTGGGTTAAAGTAGATCCGCCTTGCCGGATTGCGCCGTGACGCAAGTTAGTGTAAAGGGCGCGGAGTATGCCGCGCGGGTCGATGCCGTGGTGCTGGTAAAATCTGCCGTCTTCTGCAGATAGCACAGCGTAAATGAGATGTTCAGGGACCTGCTGGATAGAAACAAGATGCCGCATTTCGCGCTCAGGCCCGAAAAACTGCATAATTTCCTCCGGTTCCAGTTCTAAAATAGGGACAGACTTGCCGGTATCCGCACGATTAATCGATTCGATTTCGTTTTGGAGAAACCGGATTTTTACAGGGAAGCCTTCCCGTGTAAGGGAGGGCATTTTAAGATCGTGAAGATAAATTGTTACTTTAGAGGATGCAGTTTTCTTCTCCCCTTTCTTCCTGGGATTATGAGAAACTTCCCGGTATCCAAGGCTGTTTAGCTTTTTATTAAAAAGGGAGCGACTGATTCGCTGGCCGGGATATAAAATGGTGATATCAGAAAAAACAGTAGAAGGAATACTCCACCGCCTGCCGGCAAAACGTTTTTCCACCTTGACCGACAGGTACCAGCCGTAAAGAATTAGTCCGGCACATATCAAAATAAAAATAAGGACGGTTAATTTAAGGAGTTTCTTAAGCATATTAGAATTAATTATCCGCAAAACGCTTACCATAAATTTGCTGTATATCTGTTTTGCTGAAAAGATATGGAGTATTGCAGTGATGACATCGCAATTCAACAGGAAAAGGACCTTTTTCTAAAATGTCCTTGATTTCTTTTATCGGAAGGAGTGTTAAAAGGCTGCGAACCCGGTCTTTGTTGCAATGGCACATAAATTCTACCCTCCTGTTTGCCAGGAATTTGGGAGAATATTTATGAAAAACATCATGGATTAGTTCCTCCGGGTTACTCCCTTTAGAAAATACGACTCCCATTGAGGGGAAGTCTGAAATCAAGTTTTCAAGTCCGGCTGTTATTTCATCACCGGCACCCGGCATGGCCTGTAAAAAAAGTCCGCCTGCGCCTGTAACATCACCCTCTTTATCAAAGTGAATACTCAGGTTAAAGGCGGTGGGGATCTGTTCTGATGTCAGGTAGTAATTTGCCAGATCCTTGGCGATATTTCCATATTCAAGCATGACCTTGCCGATAAACGGCTGTTTAGCATCCTGCAGATGTCGCGTGACTTCCAGGAAACCTGCACCAAAAAAAGGTGAAAGATCAAAGTTCTCCATGGGTTTATCAACAGGAATAGGGATTCTTTTTAAAAATCCACGCACTTCAGCAAAGGCACTTGCTTCAACAAAAAGGCCTTTTATCGGGCCGGAGCAATCTATTTGCAGGCTTATTCGATCATTACCTTTCAGGTTTGTCGATATTAATCCAATACCCAGGTATGCGCGTCCGAGCACCAGTGTTTCTAAAATTCCCAGCTCGTGGTTTGCCCGCATCTCGTTAATCATCCGTGTGCCGTTCATTATAACACCTCGGACAGTCCCACCGGCTAAAGAGAAATTATATAAGCGATCTTTTGCACTGGCAAGAAGCTGTTCTTTTAAGGTGTTTCCATAAATCTTTTTCTTAATCATAATAGTAACTACAACCCTAAGGGCTCGCGCAAAAATAACTTCACATTTTATGCACCCCAAGGGCATTTGCTTCGCGGCACATTCCGGATTCAGGCCATTTTTGCGCGAACCCTAATCGAGTCAAGACTCGATTAGGGTTGTCCGTTGCATGTTGTTAGTTGTGGGTTGATCGGTTGTCGTAAATGAGATATTTATTTATCTAAAAAAAAGCTTGACAAAAATTGTGAAATTCGGTTATCAACGCAATATATAAATTCTGGAACGAAAATGAAAGAAGAAAACATTAAAATATTAACAATCAACCGTATAGAATCAGGAAAGTGGTGGTGGCAAACGCTATGCTAAGGGTTTGCCTCGTGAAATCGTCTTTATGAAATAAATTAAAAATTTGAGACCGTGGGCAATCCCTGCCCACGGTTTTTTGTTTAAAAGGGCCGTGGAATTTTTCACGGCCTTTTTTTGTTTAAAGGAATAAAATATGCAGCTAAGTAAATTTCCGAACAAAAAGCAGTTTCAGAGCTTGGCCAGGGATTATAACGTAATCCCGGTTTGTGTTGAAATGCTTGCAGATACTGAAACACCTGTTTCTCTTTTGAGAAAAATCTATGAAAATAAAGGGCCGGCCTTTCTTTTCGAAAGCATGGAAGGGGGTGAACGATGGGGAAGGTACAGTTTTATGAGTGCATCTGCCCGCTGCCATGTCAGGGTTTATCCTGACTTTGTCGAGATAGAAAAAAACGGCTTAACTGAAAAGATCTTTCATCATCACAGCCCGCTTAATGTCCTGAGAGATTTTATGAAAAAATTCAAACCTGCCGACGTGTCCGGTCTTCCTAGATTCTGGGGAGGGCTGGTAGGTTATTTAAAATACGAAATGGTCTCTTTTTTTGAATCAATTCCCAACAGGCTGCCGGAAAACCAGCCTCTTGCTCATTTCATGATACCGGATGAGATGCTTATATTTGACAATGTCCGCAATACCCTGCTTTGCGTTGTAATTTCCTTTACGGACGGAGAAAAAAATACAGGCCAACTATATGAAACCGCACATAGCCGTATCGAGTCGATGCTTGAAAGAATAAAACAGGATTTAAAGGAAAATTTGAAAGTAGGTGATTTGCCTGACCGGAGAATATATGAGCTAAAAGCTCAATTGAAAGATGAGACCTTTCGATTTCAGGTTAAAAAGGTCAAAAAGTATATCCAGGAAGGAGATGTCATCCAAACCGTCATTTCTCAACCCTTTGTTTGTGAACCTCCCTTAGATCTTTGGTCTCTCTACCGGGCGCAACGATTTATCAATCCGTCTCCATATCTTTATTTTCTCCATCTCGATGATATTGCGCTTGTCGGGTCTTCTCCTGAAACCATGGTCAGGCTGGAAAAGGGGATTGCGACTCTTCGCCCTATTGCAGGGACTCGCCCCAGGGGTGAAAATGAACAGGGAGACAGGGCAAATGCAGATGAACTCTTAAAAGATGAAAAAGAGCGGGCAGAGCATCTTATGCTTGTCGATCTGGGGAGAAATGATCTCGGCCGGGTGGCAAAAACCGGAACAGTTCAGGTAACAGACCTTATGGTCGTGGAACGTTATTCGCATGTCATGCATTTAGTTTCAAACATATGCTGTGATTTGAAATCCGGCTTTGACGCATGGGATCTTCTTTCCTCCACGTTTCCTGCCGGCACCCTGTCAGGAGCGCCCAAAGTAAGGGCCATGGAAATTATTGACGAACTTGAACAGGAACCCAGGGGAGCATACGGCGGAGCGGTAGGTTATGTTTCTTTTGACGGAAACATGGATATGGCCATTATAATCAGGACCGCCTGCATAGAAAACGGGCGGCTGACCGTTCGGGCCGGGGCCGGGATTGTGGCCGATTCCGATCCGGAAAAAGAACGAATTGAAACCGTCAATAAGGCAATGGCCCTGCAGAAAGCGCTGGAGATGATGGAAGTTAGCTGATAGCTCATAGGGGGTAGCTGATAGCTGATAGGAGGCAGGTTGGGAGCTCATGCATATATACCGGAGAAGTGACTAAAGTGAGCTAAAGTGCCTAAAATGCCTAAAGTTAAGCTGTTGTTTTGCTCCGCCATAAAACAGGCGGCCAAGTCTATCTTTTATATAAAATCGATAGAATTCCACAACTTTAGTCACTTTAGTTCACTTTAGTCACTTTAGTCACTTCATACTTCGTTACCATGATAATATTTTAATAAAATGCACTATCTTAATTTTAGGCACTAAAAGGAGTTATACAAATGATAGTCATGATAGACAACTATGATTCTTTTACTTACAACCTGGTGCAGTACATTGAAGCCCTGGGTGCTCCTGTGTTGGTATTCAGGAATGATGTTGTTTCCCTGTCAGCCATTGATGCCATGGGTCCGGCTGGGATCGTTATATCTCCCGGGCCCGGCAGGCCGGAGTCTGCTGGAGTGACACTTTCTGTGGTGAAGGAGTATTCCGGACGAATTCCCATTCTTGGAGTATGCCTGGGGCATCAGGCTATTGCTGCTGCATTTGGAGGAGAAGTAATATCAGCAAAAAAGCTGATGCACGGAAAGACTTCAACCATAACATCTGATGGAAAGGCGCTGTTTCAAGGGATCAGCAAACCTTTTAAGGCCATGCGATACCATTCACTTGCAGTTTCAAAAGAAAATCTTCCCGCATGCCTTGAAATCAGCGCTCAATCGGAAGACGGAGAAATAATGGGGATTCGACACGAGAAGCATCCAACAGAGGGGATTCAATTTCACCCGGAGTCGATTATGACACCGGTGGGAAAAAGACTTTTAAGGAACTTTTTAAACCTGGTTTCAAATGGGGATATATAGATTATGTTTCGTGAAAACTTAAATAAGATCGTTAATGGAAACAATTTAAAAGAAGAAGAAATGTCTTTTATGATAAACGAAATTTTATCAGGTAATATCACCGATGCGCAGATTGGGGCATTTATGGCGGCACTTGCCACTAAGGGAGAAACCTTTGAAGAGCTTGCAGGAGCAGCAACTGCCATGCGCCGGAAGGCTTTGCGGATTCAGGTTTCATCACCTGCGGTTGTGGACACATGCGGAACAGGTGGAGACGGTTTGCGGACTTTCAATATTTCAACTACTACGGCGTTCGTTGTGGCAGGTTGTGGCGTAACAGTCGCAAAGCATGGTAACCGGTCGGTTTCAAGTAAATGCGGCAGTGCTGATCTGCTGGAAGCGCTCGGTGTGAAACTGGATATACACCCTGAAATAGTCGAAGAAGCAATATCTGAAATCGGCATTGGATTTCTATTTGCACCGCTGTATCACAGTGCAATGCGATATGCTGCCTGTGCAAGGAAAGAAGTTGGGCTTCGAAGTATTTTCAATATGCTGGGCCCGCTGACCAACCCGGCCGGGGTTAAATGCCAGCTCCTTGGAGTGTATGCACCTGAATTGACGGAGATGTTTGCAAATGCCCTAAAGCTTCTTGGAGCAAAGCGTGCCTTTGTTGTCCACGGACATGACGGACTTGATGAAATATCTGTTTGTGACTCAACAAGAATTTCCGAACTTCAAGACGGCTTTATCCGCACCTACGATATCACCCCGGAGCAGTTTTTTGAAAAGCAGGCTGACGCTAAAGAGCTTACCGGGGGCGGTCCTGAAGAAAATGCAGATATAACAAAAAAAATACTTGGTGGTGAAAAGGGTCCAAAAAGGGATGTTGTACTTTTAAATGCATCGGCAGCTCTGATAGCTGCCGGAAAGGCTGAAGATTTTATGAAAGGAATCGACCTTGCCAAAGATTCCATTGACAGCGGTGCTGCTGCAGAAAAACTTGAGGCACTTGTCCGGTTTACAAAGGAAAATGGGTAGCCGGGATGAACATTTTACAAAAGATCGTTGATCATAAAAAACAGGAAATCGCAGAGGCTAAAAATCGGCTGCCTGAAAGTGAATTGCGTGAGCAGGCGTTTTCCCACAGGGAAAGACGTCCATTTTTTAAACGTCTTGAAATGCCACAGGTGACCGGAATCAATGTGATTGCAGAAATCAAGCGGGCTTCCCCGTCAAGGGGAATTATTCGACCTGATCTGGACGTGGCAAAATATGCTTCTGACTATGAAGTAGGCGGTGCAAGCGCTCTGTCGGTTTTAACGGACAGCTGCTATTTCAAGGGAAGTATTGAAGATCTTAAAAAGGCAAGAAAAACTGTTTCAATTCCGGTGCTTCGTAAAGATTTTTTGATATCTTCATACCAGATTTACGAGTCTTCGGTAATAGGAGCTGATGCCTTGCTCCTTATTGTGCGAATCCTCTCCCCACAGCAGCTTAAAGATTATATGGATCTTTGCAGAGAAATCGGCATGGATGTTCTGGTGGAAACACATTCTGAAAATGATATTGAAGCAGCCACTTCGGCAGGTGCAAAACTTATAGGGATTAACAACCGCAATCTGAGTTCTTTTGATACGGATATCGAAACATCTGCACGGCTTGCATCTCTTCTAGCGCAGGATCAGGTCGCTGTGGCGGAAAGCGGAATCAAGGGACGTCGAGACATCGAAAAACTCAGGGATGCCGGGATCCGGAACTTTCTTATTGGTGAAAGCCTTGTGAGGGCTCCGGATACAAGGGCTTTTTTGCAGACTCTTCTGGGAGGTTAATTGTGAAATTTGTGCTTTTTGTGCCTACCTGTGCGTACTCACAGACAGAGCGAAGCGATTCCATACTTCATCATTCGTAATTCCTTGTTCGATATTCGATATTTATTTATAAACATAACCTTTTGGTGCCCCGACAAATCGGGATTAGGCATATGCAAAGAAACAATAAACCACAAACAACAAACAACGGACAACAAGCAACGGACAACATCCACATCCCCCAAATAAAAGTTTGCGGGTTAACAAGGGTAGAAAATGCGCTGGAATGTATTGCGCTGGGAGCAAATGCAATAGGTTGTGTTTTTTATCCAAAAAGCCCCAGGCACGTAGCTGATGATGAGGCCAGAGAAATATGTCTGGCGATTTCTTCTAAAGCCGTAACCGTGGGTGTTTTTGTAAACGAGTCCTTTTCTTTTATAATGAAAAAAGTCCAGCGGTGCTTGCTTGATGCGGTACAGCTCCATGGGCAGGAGTCTCCGGAACTTGTTCGTCGTCTTCGAAAAGAGAAAGTTAAGGTGATCAAAACATTATTTTTAAGCTCAAAGCCGACCTTTGAAAATGCAAAAGATTATGAGCCGTCGGCCTTTCTCGTGGAATGCGGCGGCGGAGCACTTCCCGGCGGCAATGCAGTTTCGTGGAACTGGGATAAAGCAAGACATTTGGTGGGAAACTACCCTGTTATACTTGCCGGCGGGCTTTC
>JAUWMJ010000088.1 GCA_030613225.1 Desulfobacterales bacterium | reverse complement strand
GGTTACACTCCATGATTATAAATTTGACACATACTTTTTTAATTTATTCAGTACGTCAAAATCGACACAGTAACATGTCTTTGGCCCTTCAATTTCACCATGGACAATGCCTGATTCTTTAAGCAGCTTAAGATGCTGGCTGATGGTTGACTGGGAAAAGGGGAAAATGTTCACAATTTCCCCACATACACAAGAATTGATTTTTATTAAATGTTCAACAATCTTTACCCTTGTGGGATGTCCCAGCGCCTTGAAAATTTTGGCAAGTGTATCTGTATCTATTTTAAGTTCAGACATAAAAATTTATCTCCACCTGTCCTGATCAAATTTGATTTTCAATTTTTCCCTTCCTTTTTTATCATCGTTTATCGTCTATTAACGATAATGCAAAAACAGTATCCTGTCAATCACATTTTTAAAAATATATAATTTTTTCTTTAAAAGACTTGATGATGGGGGAGACTTGGGGCGTCCTTCAGATTTAAGGTTTCCAAGATCACTCAAATATAATATAAAATAGTTGTACAATATAAATCAAGAATAGATGCACTGCACACTTTTCACGTCAATTTGTTTGATAAAATTTTAAATCGAAAGGGCGTCTCTAAGAACATAGTTCAAGCGCTCTGTCAACTTATATACTGATGTACGTCTCTGAAGCCTCTCACCAAATAATTTTGGTTAGGTTTAGGGCACTCTATTTTCTATATGATTAATCAGAGCTGTCAGATAGCGTGATTTCACCTGCTGACTTGCAAGGGCCTGTTTGAACGGCGGAAGTTTCAGAATGACGCCTAAAACTCCGGCCATGGCTCGATGACTCCATAAGACACGATTGTCAAAAATCAGGTTCTGCAACTTACCCCGTTCAATGGCCATCAACACCGCCCTGTGTGTTCCATTCAGCGGGGTAATAACTCTGCTCGGTCGGGATTTCAAGTGAATACTGCCCTTTGAGCAAGTCCTAACGCAAACACCGCATCCAAGACAGAGATCTTCATCCAACTTCGCCACTTTCATTTTGGGTTTGACTGGATTGTTTGATGAAACCAATGTCATTGCTTCTACTGGGCAGGCAGTCACACACTTGCCACATCCGTTGCAATCAGATTCGGTCACAACCGGGATAAAGTTGGTTGTGTGGACAGGGTTCAGAATTGCAAAACGCCGGGCCGTGATCATAGCCTCGCAGCAACACCCACAGCAGTTGCAAATGAAATTTACTTTCTCTCTTACATTTTCACCGAACTGAACCAGGTTGTGCTCATAAGCTGCCTGCAATAAATCAAGGCATTCTTCCTCCTCTAACGAACGGGCGCAACCGTGCTTAATAAGCGACGCGGCTGTGTTGTTAAATGTCATGCATATTTCATGCGGTGCTTTGCAGGCTCTGCCCAGGTGATACATCTTGTGACGGCAGTAACAGATCCCAACACCCCGATGAGTAGCACTCTTAATGACTTCGGTCGCCCGCTCATAATCCAGAACATGCAGTGCGTTTTCTTCAGACAAGGCAGGTTCATGGACAAAGGTACGCCCCAACTGAGTTTGACCTTGGGTGAATAGCTCCCTGATGAAATCTTCTTCCACATTTATGTATTCATAAAACAGTTCGCTTAATACCTTCTGATCAATGTCATCCCGCACACGCATTAAGGAGAACTCGAAAAAACCCGCCATCGGAGGCGGCAGAACATAAACGGACTCCCCGTTTTGTTCGATGTCAACCAGGATAGCGCGACCAGCCAATTCATCCAGCACCTTTTGAGTGCTAGTCAGGTCCATTTTCCAGATGCGGCTGGCTTTTTTCGCTGTGAAGGGTTTGATAGGCATGAGTGAAACGAGTTTAACCTCTTTCTCACTAAAAAGCATTTTCAAGATCTTGAATAATAGTTCAGAAGGGGGTGCGCCCTGAGGATAGCGGTTCAATCTGTCTGCTAACTTGTAATAACCAGGTTTGATTGTGTTATGAGCCATGATTATATTTTTCTCTTTTTAACGCGAAAATCACCGGCCTAAGAGCACACTATCAACTTATAAACTAATGCACGTGCCCAAAGCCCTAAGATAATTTGCAACTGTGCTTCGAGCCACAGAACAGCTTTTTGTTATTTGTCTGTCAGTAAGATGACATTCATACTTGAGCCGTATAATTTCTTTTATTTTTCGCATAGATAATCTTTCTTTTGCCATCACCCATCCCATGAACCCGAACGCTCTAACTCCCTCTCAATCAGACATAGACGTTATTTCACAAATGCCTTCTGTTTCCAAAAGACATAACTACTCCCCAGCAGAGCGATGCCAATGCCAAGATCCAATATGGCCACGCCGATTAAGAAAGGGTAATTGTTATGGGCAAGCCTGGATAAAGTCACCCCGACCAAGATCATCACCGTTAAGACCACAAAGAACCCCGACCTGAAAAACTGCCAGACTCTTGGCCGGTTCAGGGCAGCTATTCTGTCCAGATTTCTTTGGCAGCTTCTATTGAAAAGGAATTTTGCCTTCAAACCTCCAAGGAAGAGTCCGGCAACAGCGGCCAGCCAGGGCCAGCCTTCCTCTGGTTTCAGCGCATATGCTTCGACCAGCAGACTGCGTCCCTTTAAAAGCAGTATAGTGCCCCCGACATACCAGACGAGAGTGGCTAAGATTTTGAGACTGCGAGTGGAAACGACTAACATTGGTTATTCATCTATCCTGTAGGAAAAGACAGTAGCTCCTTGATGCTTTATGTGGTTACAACCTGGTTTTGAACAACAGATGAGCCAAATTCACGGGAGCTAACGGGAAGCATTATCGAAATATAATAATAGTTCTATTAAAATAATGACTGTATCATTACTGCCAACGGTGTTTGTCGGTCATCATTTTGCACAAACAATAGGGCAAACGGAGCGAAGCCGCGAAGCGGTTTCCGTTCCATTGAGTGGTTCGCGTCGCCTGCGGTGGGAAATAATTGCTTGAAAAAGCAGACCGGAACAAAACTATCCAGAATTATTATTGATCCGTATAAACCACAGCTGTATTGATTTTTATATCTGGGTGAAGCTGATTTTCAACAGAACATCCGTTCATGGATCTTATTATCGGTTTAATATACTTTTCAGGGAATTCTTGATTGACATGGAGGGTAATATTGACCTGGTCCATGAGTTTTTGTCCATCTTTGAAAAAGACTTCAACAAAAAGATGCATGCTGCTTGTGGAAAGTTTTCTTACATCACAAAAGGATTTTGCATAGATTCCTGCACACGCTCCCAGGGAAGTTATGAAAATATCAAATGGCTCGGGTGCGGTTTCATCTCCTCCATTTTCTTTGGACTGGTCAGTTTTAATTTTAAAATTGTTAAATGCGACATCTATCTTTTTATTGCCTGGAAATGTTACTTTAAATCCGCTCATGTTTTTCTCCATTATTTTTCAACTCACTCGTTGCCAGGAAACAGAGCAAACTGCGAGCCGCAACCGTCTTTTTATATTTTCAGACGGCCAATACCGGTCAAAAGCCTGCGCATTACGGTGGCAGTTGATATGGTTCCAGTTTTCAGCAATAAATGATTTGGAATCAGTGCCCAGAAAAAACAGGCTGTTTGGGCTTGGGTTCTGTAAATATCCTTTTGCGTACTATACCTCCGGCAATAATATGATAAAGCGCACCTGGCGTAGCATACAAACCGAATATCATAGTTCAAGCACCCTATCAACTTATAAAATAATGTACCTGAAGTCAGTATGCGCTCATCACTTTTAAGTCGATCCCCCGTATAATAACGTGGTGTAAGACTCCAAGAGCGTTTAAGATAGCTAATCTTGGCATGGCATAATATTAAAAATGAAATCCTCTTGTGAGTTATTATGTTTTTTAAAGACGTCCCGGTTAGTTCCCCTATTCAAGCTTTGACACTGATCCTTCCAAAACAAGGCTTAACACGACACCAATTATAAGGGTGTTAAGCCTTGTTTCCTGACCTGAGTAATTTATTGTTTTGGAAATTAGCTTTTGGTTGAACAGCTTGATAAGCCAAACGGCAAATACAGCGGACACCAACCTATAGCCGCGGTGAATAATGGGATTACCCCTATTGCCCCCAACCAACTGTTAAAGTAGAACCCCAGCCCAATTAACACAAGTCCAATAAGAACCCGAATCATTCTATCGGTTTTTCCTACATTACATTTCATGATAAATCTCCTTTTTTATCAAAATTCAGACCTCGACATTTTGTTAATAAATACGCTATTTTTTTGGACAAAAGCAATGCGCTAACAATACATCAAGTTGCTTGTTACTGGTTTCTGGTTACTGGTTAAAATAAGGCCTGCCTGCCACTGCGAGGCACGAGCAGGCAAGTATTCTACCAATTTTATTAAAAATAATAGATTTGTCCGCCACAAAGCCTGCGGATAAATCCGCCGGTTTTGTGGCAAAGCGAAGCTATTGCTTTTACCACCAACAAGCAAAGCCAGTTGGAGCACAGCGGAAATCCCGCTGAAAGCGGGGCAACCAGCAACCAGCAACTTGAATGTCCAATTATCATGCAATCCCTTATCATTTAAAGGTTTAGCGTCAGTTTTCAGTAATAAATTACGAGGTCTGAAATTACATATAGCCGTTATATATTGCAGATTCAGGCTGGGTTATGATATTGACAAGATGTCGCAGTCGAGTTGAAAATCCTCACTATTTTACAACTTTAAGGGCAAGTTCGGCCACTCTTTTTCCAAGAAGCCTGCCCTGTTCTATGGTTTTTTCATCAGGCTTGCCCACACATGAAACCCCGTAATGTCCAGTTGCAGCCATGGGATCGCCAACGATGATCATACCATAAATCATAAGGGCCTGAATGATGGAAAACATGGTAGTTTCTTTTCCTCCAGTAACATCTCCTGATGTTGTGAAAACCGCCCCAATTTTATTCTCCATCTTCTTTCTAACGCTGATAAATTCATCAAATATTTGCTTTAATTGAGCAGCCATTGTCCCGAAATATACAGGAGAACCGGCTATGATCGCGCTTGATTCCAGAAAATCATTTTTTGTAACCTGATCTGTCTTTTTTAAAACAGCTTCAGCCCCTGCAATCGCATTGACACCTTCAACTACAGCCTCAGCCAATCTTCTTGTGTTTCCACCCTTGGAAAAATAGAGAACCAAAATTTTCATTTTACCTCCTTACTTAATTTATAGCATTAAATGGAATGCAAATAAGAAAAAACCTTATAAGCTGTAACACCAATATGCTTTAAGGTCTCGCATCTATTCTTGATTGGCCTGGCATACAAACCGGATATCATAGTTCAAGCGCCCTGTTACCTTATAAACTACTGTACGTCGCTGAGCCCTTTCAACTAACCGATCAACGTTCCAAAGCTTTAATAATATCAGGTGCATTGAATAGTTCTTCCAGCTTTTTCTCGAACGCTTCCGGCACTTTTTTTCTGGTCCCTCTGACTATATTAAAACCTCCAGAGCCAAGGTTTTCGTCACCGGAACTTTCCTTTTCTGCAAGCAGTTTGCCTTTTGTATCAAATACAGTAAGCTTAATTAAATATTCCAGGCGAACGTTGCTATATGTATCGCTTTTCCATTGTTTTATCTGGAAATAAATAAGTTTTTCTGCTCCGGTAGCAACCAGTTTTTTTCGTACTTGCTCTATAGGTTCTGTGGCTGCTACTACCACAGGAATTGTTTTAAATCCTTTTTTCTTCAGTGCACCGATAATGACACCAACCAGCTGAGGTTTATTCCTGCCGGAGATAACATAGCTGCGCTGATCCTGGGACGCCACTGCGACTGAGCCATTACCTGCAGGATACAATTCCGGTGTTACATTGGCAAGGTTGTAAGTATATTTTATGCAACCACTCGCTATAAACATAACGGCCAGTACAAATGCAAATTTTATCCTATTTTTCATTTTACCCCCCTTTTGTTGGTTGAAAATAGATTAAAAGTCCGCACCAATAGCTTCACATAGTTATGCAAACAATTCTTATTCACTATTCAGCTTTGACACCGATCCCTTTTCAGACTTCACCCAGACTTCTGTATTATCCTCTTGTCAAATGTCTGTATTTGATCCGATGGGGCTGTTCAGCGGCCTTTCCAAGCCTCTTTTTCCTGTCCGCTTCATAATCTGAATAATTGCCTTCAAACCACATGACAGTACTGTCTCCCTCAAAAGCAAGAATATGGGTGGCGATGCGATCGAGAAACCAGCGATCATGAGTGATAATAACCGCGCAGCCTCCAAAATGTTCCAACGCTTCTTCAAGGGCACGCATTGTATTAACATCAAGATCATTAGTAGGTTCGTCTAAAAGCAACACATTGGCGCCCTCTTTGAGTATACACGCAAGATGGACTCTATTACGCTCGCCGCCTGAAATCATGTTTGTTTTTTTCTGCTGGTCTGATCCCGAGAAATTAAAACGGGAAACATAGGCCCTTGAGTTTACTTCTGTTTGCCCAAGCTGAACCATCTCGCTACCCCCGGAAATCACTTCCCATATTGTCTTGTCGGGTTCAAGAATATCGCGCTCCTGATCAACGCAAGCGAGCTTAACAGTGTCTCCGATGTTAATGATTCCGGAATCAGGTTTTTCCAAACCGGTTATAATTTTAAAGAGTGTTGTTTTGCCTGCGCCGTTAGGACCGACAACTCCGACAATACCCCCCGCAGGTAAAGCAAATGTCATTCCCTCAAAGAGAAGACGATCGCCATATGCTTTGCTCAGATTTTCTGTTTGAATAACTACCTTTCCAAGACGTGGTCCTGGTGGAATATATATTTCAAGATCTTTGACCCCTTTTTCATAGTTCTGGCTTAAGAGTGTTTCATAAGCATTAATGCGTGCCTTTCCCTTTGCCTGGCGGCCTTTTGGTGACATGTTGATCCATTCCAATTCCCGCTGCAAGGTCTTCTGCCGGTTTGATTCTGATTTTTCTTCCTGCTTAAGCTGTAATTGTTTCTGTTCAAGCCATGAAGAATAGTTGCCTTTCCATGGGATGCCGTGTCCTCGATCGAGCTCTAAAATCCAACCCGCTACGTTATCCAAAAAATAACGATCATGCGTGACGGCAATCACCGTACCTTTATACTGCTGAAGATGATGTTCGAGCCAGGCGACAGTTTCGGCATCCAGATGATTTGTCGGTTCATCCAATAGCAGGATATCCGGCTTCTGCAATAAAAGTCTGCATAGTGCCACACGTCTTTTTTCACCACCGGAAATAACATTAATTGGAGTATCTCCCGGAGGGCAGCGCAGCGCATCCATTGCCATTTCTAAACGCGCGTCAATATCCCAGGCATCAAGATGATCGATTTTTTCCTGCAATTCACCCTGGCGCTCAATAAGTTGATTCATTTCATCGTCAGACATGGGCTCAGCAAATTTTTCACTGATTTTATTGTATTCCTCAACAAGATCTACAATCTCCAGCAGGCCTTCTTCAACTACAGCTTTTACGGTTTTATCCGAATCAAGCAAAGGTTCCTGCTCAAGAAACCCTAAGGTGTACCCCGGGGAAAGTACGGCTTTTCCGTCATATTCCTGATCAACACCTGCCATAATACGTAAAAGAGAACTTTTCCCTGAGGCATTTAATCCTAAGACGCCAATTTTGGCACCAAGAAAATAGGAAAGGGATATGTCTTTTAGCACAGGTTTGTTCTGGTATGCCTTGCTGACCCTCATCATTGTATAAATAATTTTTTCCGGTTCGTTACTCATTGGAAGTCTCTTTCAGTTTGTGAAACTAATTCTTTTTATTGGTTCTTCTCCAATTTAGATAGAGAGGAGGATTCACGGGTTTGTTTTCCCGAGACCGAAGCTTCTCGATTGGTTTGTTATCCGGTTTTTAAGATCTGTAAATATCCTTTTACTTGTAGATTTCAGGATAAAGTTTCTTCGCACACTCCGGACAAATGCTATGACTAAATTCTGCTTCGGAATGATCGCTAATGTAGGATTCAATTTGGTTCCAATAACCGCTATCATCACGAATTTTTTTACATGATGCGCAAATAGGTAGTAAGCCACTCAGAGTTTTCACTTCGGTTAGGGGCGCACATTAGTTTTGTACGTCCCGAAACCCGAAGCCTTCCCTGATTTACGTCCCCGAAGCCTTCCTTGGTGCTTTATATACAAACCAATCTTCTTTGGTTATTTCATGAAAATAGTCTGCTTCATCAATTAATATCCTGGCAGTTGTTTTTTTTATCGCAGCAATTTCTACCCTTACACCTTCACTTTTCAGATGTGTAACCAAATCCACATAATCTGAATCTCCTGACATAATGATAATGGTGTCAACCTTTGAAGCGAGTTGGGTTGCTTTGATAGAAAGTGGAATATCGGCAGATTTATGACACGGAATAACAGAGCCATAAAAGTTTTCATGTAATCTCTCAGCGAATTTCGAAGATATGGACTTACCTTCCCTAAAATAGAGCAGCCTGTTTAATCCTCTATCATTTAGCAATTTCGGGATCAACTTATCAAAATTGATCATTGCGTTTTTTGTTTTAGAGAGTCCATGGATACTCCGTTCAATATTGTTTCCATCGCATAGTATAGCTACCGATTGATTAATTAAAATATTTTCCATAATTGTTTATAACTCCAGTGTTTTAGGATAGCATAAATATATTTGTAAATGGCAAGTAAACATAAAGACTGGTAAAAAGCTCAAAACGTCATGACCCTGCCCATCTATGTGTATGGCGCTGTTAACCTCCGATTATTTCATTTAATCCCTCTATTATCAGATTTATTTCTTCGGGTTTAGCAGCACCAATTTTCTTTCGAAGACGTTTTACCGATAAGGTACGAATTTGACTGATTTTAACCCAGGAGTGTTTAGGAAGATTGGATTCTTGTAGCTCAAGAGTAAGGGGAAACCCAGCTCTTTGGGGTTGGCTCGTAATGGCGACGGCGATTACCGTCCCCGATCTTTTGTTGAAAACTTCATGACTTAATATTAAGACAGGCCGCTTACCGGCTTGCTCATGC
>JAUWMJ010000155.1 GCA_030613225.1 Desulfobacterales bacterium | reverse complement strand
CTGCGCTTGAGTGACCTCATATTTACCCATAAAAAATGCTTTACTGATTTTAACCAAGTGTCGTGGGGTTTCATGATCCTCAGCTTGTTCAAGTTTTTTGTCTCCGCCCATTCTGAACGAACCCGACGGAATCAAAACAAGTTCCATACCTATACTGTTGATTGTTGTATCCGGCATTTTCCCTGAATCATTCATGAAAATTGTTTCTCCTGAAATGCGTCTTTAGGATTTAAACTGCGACCTGTAGACATTATTTTTACTCTATATGGCCTGTTTAATCAACACCATTGCCAAACACGGTTTTAAAGTCGACGAACCTTTTAGATATTGTGGAAACGAATTTCTAAGATAATGTTATATAATTAATATCTCCAACAAATGAAAGTTTTTAAAAGCCCAAAAACTGTTGTGATATCGTCGGATAAGGTGATATCACAAGTTCGGCGATAGTTGGTAATCTCTCAATTAAATCACCAGTTACCGAAATCCTCGATTTTAATTATAGAAATAAATTGACAGCATTTTTCAATAAGTATATACTTAAGTGTGTATACAGAAAAAGAAACGTCTTATACGATTTCGTAATAGGGGATAAACTCATGCCCCAAAAAAAGGAGGCTGTTGTGACGACAACTCGAGTTTTTAAATCAGGAAATAGTCAGGCGGTCAGGTTGCCAAAGGAATTCGCCGTCAAGAGCAAGGTGCTTGAAATTTTCCGCCGTGGTGACGAAATTGTGCTTCGGGAATCGGCCAAAGGATTGGCTCGGGCTTTTGAGCTATTATCCAACCTTCCTGACGATTTTTTTGCTGAAGGCCGCCAAGATACGCCACCACAGCATCGCGAGGGATTGTGATGCCCACTCGTTATCTGTTGGACACCAACATTTGTATCTACATTCAACGTCATAAGCCTAGGGAAGTGTTAGCTCGTTTTCAAAAGCTTAAACCTGGTGATGCTGCGATCTCAGTTATCACGTGGGGAGAACTGCTGTATGGTGCCGAGAAAAGTCAGCAGCGCAAGAAGGCTTTGGAGTTGCTCGAGGAGTTCAAGACCTTTGTTCCTGTTTTGCCAATGCCGGAGAATGCCGGAAAAACTTATGGAGCCATCCGTGCAGCACTGGAGTCCAAAGGAAAGCCTATCGGCAACAACTATTTATGGATCGCAGCGCATGCTAAGGCGGCAGCCCTTACGATAGTAACCAACAACGAGCGAGAATTTCAACGAGTACCGGGTTTGAAAGTCCGGAATTGGGTTGGCTGAAAAGGTTTCTGAAATTTGGAAAAACTATCCCCTCCTCTTCAAGAAAGAGCCACAGTACGTCCATTTCTCTGAGCAGACCTCTTGGGCATTTGGACCAGAGTTTAGTATTTTGACATTTGATCCCGGTTTTATCACGGATTGAGGTTAACGTGAAAATCCTCCCGGCTTTTCCGGGCGGGCAAACTAACTGGTTTGATGTGTTTTTATTAAGCCGTAATTGTCTGAAGTTGTGCGGGTACTTTGTTCAGAATAACTTCTTTAAGGTCGATTTTGTGACTTGCATTATCGATGTCAATCCCAGTTATATGACCATCCTCATCATAATCTATGACGATACCTTCGGATATTTCAACGCTTTCCGCGCTTGTTTTAGAAGATAAATCAATATAGAGTGAATCTGTTTTAGGATAATAATTTAGTTTCATAGCCTGAACCTCCTATCTGGGAAAGCATTATGAATAGTTTTCTTATCATCAAGCGTTACTACTCTTAATACACGTCCACCAAGTTCTTTGATTTCTCCCCAAAATCGAAAACGGTTATGTTCTTGACGTTCAACCTTGATGGGATTTTCTATCACCTGAATACACCACTCTTTCTTCAAATAGGGCCGTTTTCATAATACCTCTTTTTCAAAATATTCCGTTATCTAAACGTTTTTTTCTACAACCACTTATACCACAATTCCATATTTCGAAACATATTTATGAAAAGCGGTATAGAAAAAATGAATATAAGCAAGATCTGTGCAGCGATTATTCTATCGCATAATTACCTCACCCTTTTCAATAGCATATCAAATTGAATATTCAACAAAAAACTTATTAGATTTTTTACAGCTCAATAGTTTGAATTTCTGCAACCTATACAAACTTTCGGAGACTCCTGAAAAGTTGTGATATTATATTGTTAATTGAAGTTTTAACTTACTTTCCAATTATGTCAAATCAAGTATCGGTCAGGGCATTGAAAGATATCTGCTACTCAGTAAGATATTCTATAGCTCTTCATTTTACTTACTTCTTCCTTCTTCGCCTACGGCTTCAGACTACGCCTTCCAGCTTCATGCTTCGCTTTTAGCTACGACCCGACGAGACGCCGTGACAAGACGCAGGACAGGCCCTTTTGCCTTTGTGCCTTTCCCTGCCTCGGCGTCTTGTCGGGGCGTAGCTCAGAAAGCGTAGCCTGAAGCCTAAGGCGAAGACGGGCCGTGCCTCGGCGTAGCCAAGGGCGAAGACGGGTGCCTTATATCCTACAGCCCCTTTAAGGGGTAAATCAATGCCACGTCCTTCGGACATGGATTCTTTCTTTAAGTGCTTTGTTCTTCATCCACACGCTTGATTTCCCGCCTCAGTATCTTACCCACAGCACTTTTGGGTAACTCATCGATAAATACAATACTCCTCGGGGCCTTGTAGGAAGCAAGGTTTTTTCTGCAATAAGCGATTACATCTTCTTCAGACAGCGTTTCTCCAGGCATGAGAACCACATAGGCCTTGACGGTTTCTCCCCGATAGGAATCTGAAACTCCAATGGAGCATGCCTCAAGGATCTTGGGATGTCCCATCAATACTTCATCAATCTCCTGGGGGTATACGTTAAAGCCGCCTGCTATGATTATGTCTTTTTTTCGATCCACAATGGTCAGATAGCCCTCTTCATCCATAAAACCGATATCCCCAAGATAGAACCAGCTATCCTTTAAAGCAGCCGCAGTCTCTTGGGGTTTTTTGTAATATCCTTTCATGACCTGGGGGCCCCGTACACATATCTCTCCTTTTTTACCAGGTTCAAGCTCGGTGTTCCCGGTTGCCAAATCGACAATTTTAATATCTGTATTTGGCAAAGGCACTCCTACGGTACCGATCTTCACCTTTCCTTTCCAGGGAGTACATGTGGCAAAGGCCGTATTTTCAGTTGCACCGTAAACATCATTGATGACGGCACCGTGAAGCTCCCTAAGCTGGTTAAGTGTATCTTCTGCCAATGGCGCAGCCCCTCCGAAATACCCTTTAACAAATGAAAGGTCCATCTCCCTGAAGGGCTTGTGGTTTAAAAGACCGACAAAAATGGTGGGAACCCCGGGCAGAAAAGTGGGTTTGAATTTTTTGAGCATGCCAGTAATCACCACCGGATCAGGGCGAGGCACCAGCACAACAGACCAGGCGTTCCAGATGGGCAGGTTTTGACTTACTGAATACCCTGCTGAATGAAAGACAGGATACACCCCAAGTAAACGTACATGGTCACCAAAGCTCAGTTCCGGAAACCAGGCACTGAACTGCTGCACCACCGAGGACAGATTTGCATGGGTCAACTCAGCACCTTTGCTGACACCCGTTGTTCCGCCGGTGTAAATAAGGGCGGCTGTGTCTTCCCAGGATGCCTTGTCTTCCACAGGCGTATCCGGATATTTTTTTATCAGATCCATAAAGCTGTATGTGCCTTCATAGGGAGTATCTTTACGAAACATCTTTTTCTTTACAAAGGGAAACAGCTGTTTTGTAGGAAATGGTAAAAAATCGTTAATATGGCAGGTAATGATGGTCTTGATCCTGGTATTTTTCTGGATCTTGATCACTCTGGGAAACAGAAGATCCAGGGTGACCAGAACCGTTGCATCTGAATCATTCAACTGGTATTCCAGTTCCCGTTCGGTATAGAGAGGATTATTCATGGCGGTAACCCCTCCTATACGATAGGTTGCAAGGTTGGCGATAATAACCTGCGGCATATTGGGCAGCAGCATCCCTACCTTGTCTCCGGGTGCTATGCCCAGAGCAATCAGCGCATTTGCAAAGCGGTTCACCAGGCTGTTCAACTCAAGATAGGAGATTGTCTTTCCCATGTAAATTAAGGCCGGGTTCTGCGGAAACTCTGACACTGCACGGTCAAGGACCTGGGGCATTGTCAGTTTTTCAATGGCGACTTCATTTGGTGTGCCCTTAGGATAACTCTTGTGCCACACTCTTTCAAATTCCATAATATCCTCCTTATAATATTATCTGACAGTAAGAATATATTGCATGAAGTAAATTATGCTTGATAGTCTCGTAAAAAGTATCACCGATGGTGCCCGCAGGAAATGCCCTTGGGGTGCTAAGTAGTCCGCCGCAGGCGGACCATATACCCCCGCTAAAAATCAGCGGGATAAAAAGGCGGAGCGGTTTTTCAGAGACGAGGCAATACAAGTAGTATGCCGAGTTTCTGAAAAACCGCTGCAACGAAGTAGATGGAACTTTCTACGACGCCATCAAATTATGCTTGACTTAGGGAAAAATAACTATTAAACATTATCCATCAAATGTTGGAAACATATAATTGATATTTATTTTTGTCAAATCTTTTTTGTAGGCGTTCACGGTTCAGGGTTCAAAGGTTTACCCGCCTATGGCGGCGCCGCAGGCGACCAGGGTTCAATGTTTCTTTTTTGGCAAAGCCTGATGGAATAAATCAGCCTTGGCGGGACTCTCAATCTAATTATTCCGCCATTTTGTGTGTGAATCAACCTGCTGTGCCATGAATTTCCTCTTTCAACCCAAAGTCGCAACTAAAGCTCAGGGTTGACGTATCAACGGTTGAGATTTGTTTTGTACTTCAAACCTCTGAACCCTGAACCCTTGAACCCATGAACGGCTACTCTTTTTTAATATTAACTCTATATTGTCAGGAGGGATATTATGGCTTTAAATCTGAAATCGATCGGAGAAAAGGCCGGCCCTTTTACCAAGGAATATGCACACAAGGATGCTATCCTGTATGCCATTGGTGTTGGTGCCGGTTTTTCCGATCTTCAATATTGCTACGAAAAAGATCTCAAGGTACTTCCAAGTTTTTCCATTGCAGCAATTATTGATACCCTGGCAGAATTTGCCATCAAAGCAGAGGTAAATCTGGCAGGTATTCTCCACGGTGAACAGGATCTTTTCTTTCACAATCCCATCCCGCCCGAAGGCACAATCACGACAAACGGCCGGATTACAAACATTTATGATAAGGGCAAAGATAAGGGCGCTCTTGTTATCGGGGAAAGTGAAACATACCATTCAAACGGGCAAAAACTCTATACCAGCATATTCTCTCTTTTCTGCCGTCTTGATGGTGGATTTGACGGTGTAAAATCTCCAAAAACCAAGTTCACGTTTCCTAAAAGAGAGCCTGATTTTATTGTCAATGAAACGCCTTTGCTTGATCAGCCGCTTATCTACAGGCTTTCAGGCGATGTTTTCCCGCTCCATGCAGATCCCAAATTTGCAAAAGCATCCGGCTTTGAAAAACCGATTATGCATGGACTTTGTACGCACGGTTTTGCATGCAGGGCACTTATAAGCCAGTTGATTCCCAATGAGCCTGAAAAAGCAAGACGCATGGCATGCCGTTTTTCCAGAACCTTATACCCGGGAGTACCCATTAAGACGCTTATCTGGAAAACAGGGGAAGGCAAGGCGTTATGGAAAGTTGTAAATGTCGAAACCGATGACGTCATCATCAACAACGGTATTTTTGAATACGGCGATATTCCAAAGGATGAAATACGCTTTGATGACCGCGTGGCTATTATAACAGGTGCGGGTGCAGGTCTTGGCCGGGCCTATGCACTCGAACTTGCAAAACGCGGAGCAAAGGTTGTTGTCAATGATTATGGCGGTTCCGCGGATGGTTCAGGCGGCGGTTCTTCATCACCTGCACAGATTGTTGTGGACCAGATAAAAAAAGCAGGAGGGGAAGCGGTTGCCAATTATGATAATGTGGCATCCCCTGAAGGTGGCGAAAATATCGTAAAGACAGCCCTTAATGCATTCGGCACTGTTGATATTCTTATCAATAATGCAGGGATTCTCAGGGATAAGAGTTTTGTTAAAATGGAACCTGAGTACTGGCAGTCTGTCCTTGGTGTCCATCTTTCCGGCACATATAATGTTACCCGGCCTGCTTTCAAAATAATGAAGGAGAAGGGATACGGCAGAATAGTAATGACCACTTCTGCAGCCGGACTGTACGGGAACTTCGGCCAGACAAACTATTCTGCAGCCAAACTTGCCATAGTGGGACTGATGAATACCTTAAAACTCGAAGGAGAAAAATATGATATCAAGGTGAACACTGTAGCACCTCTTGCCGCTTCACGCCTGACTGAGGGCATCATGCCCCCTGAAATGTTTGAAAAGAGCAAGCCTGAATTTGTCACGCCGATGACACTCTATCTTTGTTCTGAACGATGCCCTGTTACAGGCAATATTTATAATGCCGGCTTAGGATTTTTCAATCGGGCCGCAATTTTTACCGGTCCCGGCGCCGTTGTGGGGGGAAAGGATAAACTCCCGGATGCGGATGCGATTTCAGATAGAATAAAACAGATATCCAACCTTAAAAATTCCCGGGAGTATTTCAAGCTCAACGACCAGGTGATGGATCTTCTTACCTCCCTGGAATCACCGCCGGAAGACACACCAGGGGGCGATGATGAAGACAGTGGTTCAGGGTTCGGATCTCCAACAGCTGTTTTTGAAGCAATGCCTGATATGTTCAAGCCTGATGCAGCAGCAGGAATAGACGTGGTATTCCAGTATATCATTACAGGAGAAGGAAGCGGGGACTGGTATTGTGCAGTTAAGGACAGTGAGTGCACTATCAAATCGGCCGTGCATGACAAACCCACATGTACCCTGAAGATGGATTCACAAGATTTTCTTGCCATGATGAACGGGAAACTGACACCAATGCAAGCCTATTCATCAGGCAAGCTTATTGTTGAAGGTGATATTATGAAATCACAGCTTATTGAAAAATTGTTTAGACTGTAAATAAAATGGAGAATTTAAAATGATTGGCATAACTTCTTATGGAGCATATATTCCGCGATTGAGACTGGACCGGTCGGCCATCTATCAGAGCATTGGCTGGTTCGCTCCTGCGTTGATAGCAGTAGCACAGGGAGAAAGATCCATGTGCAACTGGG
>JAUWMJ010000180.1 GCA_030613225.1 Desulfobacterales bacterium | reverse complement strand
TCATGGCGGCATATTATCAACCATTCTGGATGAAATTATGAGTTGGTCAGCCATATATTTGTTGAAAAAGATGATCCTGACCAAATCCATGACAGTAGATTTTATCAAACCCGTGCACGTGGGGATGGAGCTTAAGGTTGAAGGGAATGTTTTTAAAAAACAAAGTGATAGAGAAGCCGTGATGCAGGGCAGGATATACAACAAAGAAGGCGTTCTTTGTGCGAAATCTAAGGGTATCTATGCCCTTCTCGATCCTAAAGTGGCAAAAAAGCTGAACATAATGAGCGCAAAAGCTCTAAAAGATTTCGAACCGATACTTAGGGCTTAACCCACGCTTAGGGCTGCTCAGGTAAGCGTAGACGCCGAAAATAACTTCAATGAGCAATATGATATTACAATTTTTAGAAGTCTCCTAAAATTTGCATTTTTTTGGAGATATCGGTGATTCAGCTCCGGGAGCTGGAATGAATGATATCACAACCTTTCAAATCGTAGATGGATATAGAGTTTCTAATTTTCAAGATACTCTATTATGTTCCTGTCATTTAGAAGATTAGTTACTGCCTTTGTAACTGCTCCAGCACCTGCATAGCGCCTTGCCTGCTCGGCAATCGGTGAGGAATTGCGATGATTACCTTCATATTTTTGAGTATATCCATTGCCTGCCTCAACTTTAAGCTTCACTACACAGCGGATACCCGCAAATTCAGTAATAAGCTTGCCTTCAGTAATAGCCAACTTTAATATTTTATCTGCATCATCAGTTAAAGTGACGTTTTGTTTATTCAGTTCAAATTTAAGTAGATCGACTGCCTGCCCCGTCCATTCGCCTAAATCCCCAATCCATTAACTTCCTGCGACACTTTTAAATATATTATTTTTTCCTTGATCCTGGACATTTACAATTTTAACCGATTTGTTGATGTTCAGTTCCGGCAATAAATCGGGTTTAATCGGAAACGGCTTGACACTAAAATTGTGTGTGCAGCCGATTAAATAGGTTAATACGATTAATAGAAGACTCTTTTTCAGTTGTCCCAGATTCATTATAACCTCCTTATACAATTCCAGTGATACTTAAATCCACATAAAAATATCTTCAGCCTATTTTATATGTGGTACTTATCAAATCTTTTATTTCTACTGATATGGCCGGAGTACTATACTTTAGATTTACGATTCAATTTTGAAGATAGTCGAAAATTTACCGGTCCTCGAACATTTGCAGTACTGCCTGGTTGATTGTCATTTTGATTGCAAAACTGGTTGAAAGACATGCCCGACGCTTCGATATCCACTAAAATTCTTTTTTATTGAATCCCCGGTAAGTATTCGTAAGGTTACTTCATACCGATATATTGGGAATAACTCCAGTCCGGCTAAAGTACAGATAACATCATTCATGGCTTTCTGGTCAAATAAATCCTGCTTTGCGGCATGGTTAAGTTATATCCGTCCCTGGCAAATGATTATCAGGACAGCTTAAAACGGATACGCAAATCACCATCTGCATAACTTATGGTGGTGATCTTAAAGGTACCGATCTCCCCTGTGGATGCCACGTGTTCACCGATGCATGGGCATGAATCGTAATCGCCTATGTGGACAACACGGATGCTGTCACCGGTATAGTTAGGAAGCTTTTGTGTATTGTAGAGCCTTTGTGCTTCATCCTTTGAAACCAAAGTTTCTGTGACCGGCAAATCGGAGTCGATCACGTTATTAACTCTGGACTGGATCTCAGCAACCTCTTCCTCTGTAAGTGCGTGATCAAAGTGGTAGTCGCACTTTGACTTCTTCCTTCCAATATGAGCCGTAAAGCATCGATCACAATCATATAATCTTACCATCGTCTGGTTTAGGATATGCTCCGCAGAATGCATCTTTTTATCAGGATGTCCTTTCATTTAGGTAATTTCCTTTCCTGTACAATGGGAAGGAAGCGAAGATACAAATATGTTGAAAATATCCAACTTCCACCAATATTACAGATATCATAATTGGTGGTTATCAATTCGCGTAAATACTGTCCAGAAAATAATTAACTGTTACTCTTTTTTACTATTTCTATTAATATTGCAAATACCTTTTCCATAAACATAAAAAATATTTTGGTTTTTGATTCAAATCAATTCTTTCTTTTGATTAAAATATTAAATATGGTCTACGCTTAAAATTACGAACAAATGATAGGAGGATAACATGACAGAAAAAAAAGAACTGATTAAAAATATTCCATTTGCAGAGGCTGTTGATATTAAGGGGATGGTAGATTACGAGGAAGGAAGGGTTGTGAGCAGAACATTAGCTGCCAAATCAGATATTAATATCACACTGTTTGCATTTGATAAAAAAGAGGAAATCAGTGCCCACACATCACCTGGAGATGCCATGGTGCAGATTTTAGATGGTGAAGCACTCATTAACATTGATGGGAAAAAGATTCCTGCAGTTGCCGGACAGGTCGTTGTGATGCCGGCAAACGTCCCTCACGCTGTCTCGGCTGTGACTCAGTTTAAAATGATCCTGACCGTTGTAAAACAGCCTGTGGGCATTCAAGGGCTGTAGAAATGTAGCTACTCACGTAGTCAGGCTGAAGCTGTTTAGACTGCACCAGGCTTCGCTTCCAGCCACGCCCCGGCAAGAGGTTGAAGGGGGCAGAAAAGCTAAAGGGCTAAAGCCTTTGTTATATTGCGTACGAGTTCAAATGCCTCATTTAAATTGAAACCGTCAAAATCTGATGGACGCAGTACCGGCTTTAGTTGACCTTCCAGTTGTCGATTGAGTTCTTGCTTCCGCTCCTCGGAAAGATCAATGGGCTCATTGCCTGGCACATCGATTTTTGCCTTCACAATGCTGAGGAAGTCAGGGTCTTGGGTATTTAGCCCTCTCTTGCGTATAGCATGAAACACGTCGAAAAAGTCTCGGATCGCCGGCTCTTTTCTTGTAATTGCTGCACGGATCTTTTCCGCATATGCCTCCTGCAGCGTCATTGCGCCAACCTTGAAGGGAGATAGCAGAGGCTGGCCGTTGAACGGGTTCATGACGATGGTGCTTGCCAATCTGGACTCCGATGGGCGTAACAGGGGTTCACGTATGCCGACCTCGATTTTGATCTTCTCCTTTTTTTCAACAATTACTGAATGATATTCCAGAGAGCTAATATACTGGCGAGACGCGTTATGGCCTTTGAACGCTTCAGAGATCACCACTCCGGGAACTGCGGACGGCAGTTTTTTAAACATACTTTTGACTGGTTCCATGTAAACACTTCTCTGAGTTCGGGTTATGTCTGCAGTAACTGGAACGATTAAATCCAGGTCCTCACTTAATCGATAGAAGTCAACGTGGACTTTAGAAAGGCATGTCCCGCCTTTGAACACAAGCGATGTTTTGTTGCTGAAGAAGTACTGAAGAACCAGTGAACAGTAGTAATCTTTTTCGATCAAAGTCGATGTAAAGCCCATATCGGCTTCAGAGTACGATAGTGCCTCCCGGAATATGTCAGGATCGTCATGGTGTGGATATTTTAACTGCGCATTAGTCATTCACTATGATCCCCCACTTTCGATTTATCTTTCCCCTGGTCGGCTTGACCGGAATCCATGGTATTAGGGACTGGGAATTGCTAAGCTGACGCAGGAGTCGCTTTATGATTTCCAGAGGTTGGGACAAGGAATCCAACAGGTAACCAATTCGCCGAACTGTGGCCTGATTTCCGTAGCGGTTTGTAGCATCAACCAGTTTTGAAACCAGCTTGGGATCTTGATTAATTTCCTGGTTGATCCAGACAAAGCCGCGCGGTAGACTGTTGAAACGAGACCAGTCATAGACTGCATCCATGAGAGTTCTGACCTTGGAAGAATAGATAATTTCGCCTCCATTCTGAGCTTGAATCATATTGATAGCGCCGAGGCGTCTGTCTGCGACCTTTGTAAATTGAAATTCCAGGTTACCAATCGTACGTCTACCGGAGATACGGTTGTTGTAAACGTAGGTAACGTTTGAAATCTGGTTATCAAAGCTGTAAAAGTTGAACGCAGTTGGCCCACAGATCTGATACTTACCGTTCTGTTCCTGCATTAGTTTCCGGAGAATGAGGGCAATACCTGGACTGTATTTGCCACCAGCCGGTAAACGAGGTGGAACGAGATACACTCCACGCTTAAGCCTAACGATCCAGCCTGTACCAGCCAGACGGTGGAAGAGACTACGTTCCTGTGATTCCGTGATGCCTAGAACGGAAGATATCTCTCCCGGCCGCACGGTATCCTTTTGCTTAAGCTGAACATAGGCGAAGAACCTTGATGAAAGCTCTCCCAGTTCTGGTCCTGATTGTTTCATGATATTTTAAGTAAATTAGTTAATAACAATTTAGCCTAAAATATAATAAAACATATCGTCTGTCAAGCAGATCTAACAATATGATTTGGTGGGTAAAATAGAAACTTCCTCGAAAAGAATCGGGATATCAAATATTTTTCCGGATGCCCAAGATTTCTGCATTTTTGAAAAAATCAATTTTTTTCACCCTGGATAAATCATGGTTTAATTTCTGATCAAATATTTTTAAATTTTTCATTATGATTCATTGTTTTTTAACAGTTCATGTTTTTTTGCAGGATATCGTACTCATCCTCGTATTCGAGCAGCTCTATCATTGCCGGGGGTTTGGTCGAATGGACCGGAAGCCTTTCCTTTGTTTCCTTAATCAATATTTCCAGCTCTTTCATTCTGTTTTTTATACTATCTATTGTATCGGATGTATCCGGCATATCAATAATTTACTCCTGCTGCCTTGACAAACTCGGCGCTGTAAGAGTGGCAGGGTGTCACACCATATACCATGCCGCACGAAGGGCACATCGCTTCCATCTTCTCCATTTGAAATACATCGTCACAATTGCTGCAATTGATCTTAAGCACTGCTGTCAGCGGACTGTTATTAAAGCCCATCATTCTTATTTTATCTACGATTTGTTTGCCTGATTCATAAGCACCTGAACAACCGTCATGCATTTTTTATCCCTCCTGTTTATTATAATTTTAAATGTTTAAGTTCGAATTATTATACCTAAGTTGAGCGATTTTTTGCGAAGAGTTGTGCCGAGATCTTGATGCATAAGGCTTTGCAAAAACCGCAGGCATACCCATGGTTATGTCGAGGATTTTTGCGAAGCCTTGATGCGCAAGAGATCGGTGCAAATCGAGTAAAAAATCGCTCAATTTAGGTTATAGCAAATGTATCGATTAAAGAAATTGATCTATATCAATATTTTTATAATTTTTCATATTTTTTCCGGCAAATTGCAAAAATGATACTTGGATTTTTTTTCGATAATATATCCCTTGGCATCCATACTGACAATGACAGTAAGCTTTTGTTTTGCATTTGGAATAGACTTTAGCACAGCAACAAATAGATATTTATCGCACCTCATTGAAAAATTGATTTCAATTGTTATCTTAATCAATACGTATTTGTAATTTAATTGAAAAACACAACCATCTGATTAAAGGAACAACATGAAAGTTAAACAGTTCAGATATTCTAAAGACAATTTGGGATATCTTGTATATGGGGCTAAAACCGCCATTGCCATAGACCCGGGTGCAGTAAAAGAAATGCTTTCTTTTGCAGAAAAAAAAAGAGTCAAGATAAAATATGTCACCAATACCCATTCCCACCATGACCACACATCAGGAAATGACCTGATGCTTGAAAAAACCCATGCACAATTCCTTAACTGCAAAGCAATCCAGAATAAAAGATCTTTGAAACTTGATGATGAAGACATTCTGGTTTTTCATACCCCCGGGCACACAAAGGACAGCCTGACCTTTAAGGCGGACAATATTTTAATCACCGGTGATACTCTTTTTAACGGAACCATTGGAAATTGTTTTTCAGAGGATCTTCTTGGGTTTTTCAATTCTATCAAATTTTTATGCGGTTTTCCAAAAGAAACCATAATTTACGGTGGACATGATTATGTCAAGGATTCCATGGTCTATGCAAGACTCATTGATAAGCAGAACCCTGAAACTGATCGCTACCTTGAAAAATACAATCCGGACCATATTATTTCAACTCTGGAAGATGAACTAAAGGTCAATCCCTATATCAGATTCAATGATAAGGCCATGGTTAAGGTCCTCAACGAAAAAAACCTGCCAGGAAATACGGAATATGAACGGTTTAAATCTGTCTATGAGCTATATTAGAAGCGGTTTCAAAATTGCACCTCAGGTCCAATCTCGGCGTTAGTCCGCTGAATTTAATCCTCGAAATATTGTATATGTTCCTCCGGTTAAATTCAACGGACCGCCTTGACCTTGAACCTGATTCACAATTTTGAAACCACTTCTAGTTTCTATTGACTATTTCACTTAAAATCCCTGCACAGACCTTGACTATTTTAGTTTCGTTTATATCATTAATAAAATAAATTAGATATTTTTTAACTGGTTTTTCTAAGGGGTTGGTATAATAACCTATGTCTTATTTTACTGAGCCAATTTCAAAACGTCCCCTTTTGTCCGATATCTGCGTCAGGCTCAAATTTTAATCCTCGAAATACTACATGTATTCCTGTGGTTAAAATTTTCGCCTTTCTTGATCTCAAACAAAATTGAACATTTTGAAAATAGC
>JAUWMJ010000078.1 GCA_030613225.1 Desulfobacterales bacterium | reverse complement strand
CTTCGTTCCCTCCCTTCAGAAATGTTTGGCTGTACCCCAAAAGATGATGGCTTTGTTGGTAATGGATATTTTTTGTTCAAATTAATGAGGGGTCAAAATTGGGTTGCCGAAGGGGGTCAATTTTAGGTTGCAATTTCTATTCAAGTTCTTGCTGCTGCACAGTTTGCAATCAGCAACATAAATAAAATCTTCTTTTGCTAATAGGGTGCGTAGTCCGTTCCAGTTTGGTATATGGGTGACATCATCATTTGTATTGCCGTCAAAAAGCTTATAGCTCAGTGGGACATGACCATCAGATATAATGTTTAAACCAAAGACAATTTGTTTGCAGTCAGGACGAAAATCCTTGTTGTGACCATTTTTAAGCTTGACGGCATCGGGGTCTTGATTTTTGTAATTGCCAATTAATGTAATCGATGTGCTGTCGTTGTGAATTTCATCGGTCAACAATCCGTGAACGCGAATGGCGTTGCATGATACCTCTGTCATTAAAGAGTGCCGGTCTGCATCAAAAAGTGCAGAAAGAGATCTGGCGAGTCGATCATCATTGAAAAGAGCCGCCTCTACCGGATTATCAACGAAGCCGTCAGAATATCCGGCCAACCACTCTTTAACTTTGTACAGCGGCTTGTTGTCGCATATAATATTTGCGGTTAGTACAGATAAGCTTTCAGCATGATCCGCTAAGCAATCAGGTGCTGCCGGGACATATTTTTTAAATAAATTGAACAGATCAAGCTGATCCGTATAATGCTTGACCATCGGTAATACATCGACTTGTTTGAACCGTGTTTCAAATTGCTTCATAACACCTCCTATTTCGTTTGTATAAGGCGTTATAAAACAATTAAAGGGTAAAGTCTAGATTTTTTTATTTAGTGTAATATCGGACTGTTAAACGCTGTTCAGAAGCTTGATGCTATAAGCTGCAAAATCTGTTTCGTATAGTGCGAAATGTAAGTTTTAAGTTAATATAATTTTTAAAAAATCCTTAGAGCTGTTATTTTGCACCCAAAATGGTATGTTTAAGACCAAAAAACGGCTATTCTTGGAGCTTTTTCCCCCAACTATTCAGACACTTAGCGTGGCCCGACCCCAAATCGCAAGAGTTGATGGATTTATCGCCTTGTTCGGTGTTCGATTTAATACGATCAACGTAAGGAACCGACCCTGTGAGAGACCGTGTTCCCCAAGAATACTCTCAAAGGCGGTCAACAGATCGCTGCCTGTTCGCAGCAGAACCACGCAGGTTTTAAGCGCGGACGGATCCAAATCGGGATATCGCTTAGCAAATTCGCTTAAGGTCTTGTCTGTCGGAAGATCCTTTAGGAAAAACATAAGATTCAAATTCCTATCATATTATTTTGTTGCCGTATAATATGGCACCTAATTACATATGTCAACCTTTATTTTAATTTTTTTTTAAGCTACAGAATTAAAGGATATTCCCATCCTGTTATCTCTTCTGAAGAGACCAAGGGCGTTTTTTCTGATCAGCCATTAATAAACAAACATAAAATTATAGTTGGACATGACGTTTATTCACTGGTAGTGTGAGGAAGAGCAACCAACCCACACACAAAAGGAGCACACCATGCCCTATTCATACTTAACACTTCAGGAGCATGTCATCTATCATTTAGTTCTTTACGATTTGAGCTATCGAGAAATTAGCCGACGACTCAATCGGAAACATCAAAACATCAAGGACATCCTTGATAAATTGATATGGGAAACAAATTAAACTATTGCAAAAATAATCAACATATCAAGGAATGTCTCTAAGCCTAAGACGCTTAATTTCCATGCACAATTCCAAAAGGAGGTACAATTATGTTCCACTCATTCATGGGGAAAATATTGCGGGTCAATTTAACTGCTAAAACAATCTCGGAAGAAAGCCTGCGAATGGACTGGGCCAAAAAGTTTATCGGGGGGGCCGGTCTTGCCACCCGCTATCTTTACGATGAAGTGCCCCGGGGCGTCGATGCTCTTGGGCCTGATAACAAGCTGATTTTTATGACCGGGCCTCTGACCGGCACGGCTTCGGCCAGTGCCAGCCGCTATTCGGTTGTGGCCAAATCCCCGCTGACCGGTATTTGGGGCCACGGCAACTCCGGCGGCAGTTTCGGACCTGCATTGAAGCGTAGCGGCTATGACGGCATCATTTTTGAGGGCGCGTCACCGCAGCCGGTTTATCTGAAAATCATCGACGGTGAGCCCGAACTTTGTGATGCCTCCGAGCTATGGGGTAAAATCGTTCCGGAGACCGAGGATTTGATTCAGCAAGCTTCCGAAAAAAAACTGACTATCGCTTCTATTGGACCGGGAGGCGAGAATCATGTGCGTTATGCGGCTATTATGAACAACAAGCACCGGGCGGTGGGTCGCTGCGGTTTGGGTGCGGTGATGGGCGCTAAGCGGCTGAAGGCGATTGCCTGCGGCGGCAAAGCGGGTATCGAGCTGGCCGACAAAGATACCTTCCGAGAAATTGCAAAAAAACAGATCGAGCTGCTGGACGAATCCATGCTGAAAATAGGCTTTGAAGCTTTTGGCACAAACATGGTCTCGGATATGGTTAATGCCCGTGGAGGTTATCCCACCCACAACTGGCAGCATGGGGTTTTTGAAGATATTGAGGAGGTCAACAGCGAAGCCTTGACCGACAAAGTTTTTGTCAAAGGGGTCAGCTGTTTTGCCTGTCCCATCGCCTGCGGTCGTGGGACTGAAATCCGTGAAGGACAATGGAAGGGGCACAAGGGTGAAGGCCCTGAATATGAAACCACGAACACATTGGGAGCCCAATGCGGGGTCTCCGACATGAATGCGATTACCATGGCCAATTACCTGTGCAATGAATACGGCCTGGATACCATTACCGCCGGGTCTTCCATCGCTTTTGCCATGGAATGTTATGAAAAAGGCATCCTTACCAATGAGCAAACCGGTGGGTTGGACCTCAAATTTGGTGACAGCGAACTGGTTGTCAGCCTGATCGAAAAGATCGCCAAAAGACAGGGTGTTGGTGACCTTTTAGCCGAGGGCAGCAAAGCCATGTCGGAAAAACTGGGACAGGGCTCGGAACATTTCGCCATGCACGTCAAGGGGCTGGAGCTTCCGGCTTACGACCCGCGGGCAGCTAAAATTACCGGTTTGGGATATGTCACGGCCAACCGCGGCGGCGACCACATCACGGCCTATGTCCAGGGTCCGACCTTTATTGACGCGCCATTTCTGCTGGTAGAGGATAGCCATATTGAAGACCCATTTGTGGCCAATCCCAAGGAAGCCAAAGTTGTCATGGATATGGAGAATGCCCTGACCATGTTTGACTGTATCGGCGCCTGCAAGTTTATGGGCATCCTTTTACCGGCTGAAGACTATGTACAGCTGATCTCCCATGCCACCGGATGGGATTTTAAAGTGGAGGATTTCAGAAAAAGCGGAGAGCGTATTTATAACCTTATGCGGGCATTCTGTGTGCGCGAAGGAATTACCCGTAAGGCCGATACCCTGCCAAAACGTCTGATGGAAGACCCCCTGCCGGAAGGTCCGGCCAAGGGTATGGTGATTGATACGGAAACGCTGGAGATGCTTAAAGATGCCTATTACGACCTCCGTGGCTGGGATAAAAAGACCGGTAAACCTTCGGTTGATAAATTGAAAGAGCTTGGTCTGGATAATCTGGTTAAAGACCTTTGGGGCTGATGGATTTATTATTGTCAAGATTGCGGTTTACCTGTTGGACATTGATCAATAGCCATCAACTATGAATTACATTCGAGGAGCAATACGATGACTTATGCGGATAAACCCTGGCTGAAGAGCTACAAGCTGGGACCATATAAACTTGAGCACAGCCTGGCCCCTTATCCCAAGGAGCCGGTATTTAAAGCACTGGATAATGCGGCTGAAAAATATCCCGGCCAAACGGCAATTCTTTTTTTGGAAAGGAAGATCAATTACAGGAACTTGAAGATCCAGACGGATAAACTGGCCGCCGCCCTGGCCGGACTGGGAGTGGAAAAGGGAGATCGGGTGTGCACCTTTCTTCCCAACTGCATGGAGTTTATTATCAGCGATTGGGCTATTTTAAAGGCCGGTGCTGCTATTGTGCCGACGAGTATTTTGCGTACCGATGAAGGACTTGTTCACGAAGCCGGAAGTTCGAACAGCCGGATCATCATCTGCCGGGAAGAACATTTGGATCGCGTCCTGGGAATAAAGGAGCTTTGTGCTTTTGAGCATATCATCGTTACATCTACTAAAGGCTACGACATAGACAAAGTATCCGCAGCACTGCCGAGGGGGGTGTATGAGTTCAGGAAGCTGATAGAGGATAATGATCCAACACCACCTCAGGTGGATATCGATCCTGTTGAAGATCTATGTGAACTTGCTTTTACCGGAGGTGCCACCGGTATTCCCAAGGGCGTCATGGTCACGCATTTTAACCGTTCCAGTTGTATCCGGATGGGATTTCCCTGGATGCTCAAGCCGTTGATGCGCGGGCTTGCCGGGAAGGCATCCGTTTTCCTTTCCGTACCCCTGTTTCACTCTTATGCCCATTATATCGAACAATCCGCTGCTTTTTTGGGACTGAGGGTTATCTTAATGCCCGATCCGAGAGATACTAAGATGCTCGTAGAATATATCAAAAGATACCGTCCATTTATGATTCCCACCGTGCCCACCCAACTCATGCGCATCGCCCAGGCTAAAGTGGGCAAGATGAATGTAATTCCCATGAGCGGAGCAGCGCCTCTGCCTCTGGAAATAGCTGAAGCCATTAAAAAGGAATTTGGTTCACCGGTGTCGGAAGGCTACGGGCTGACTGAGACCAGCCCATTAACCCATTTTAACTTATCAGGCTTTTCCAAAATCACCGGGTTTATGCCCAGAGAAAAGACCGGCCTGGGAGTCCCGGCCCCTGACACGGAGTGCAAACTGGTGGATCCCGCAACGGGGGAGGAGGTTGCCTTTGGCGAAGCCGGCGAGATCGTTGTGAGAGGTCCACAGATTATGAAAGGCTACTGGCCGGAGCCGGGTTCAGGACTCACAAAGGATGGCTGGCTGCATACCGGTGATATCGCGACTATGGATGAAGACGGCTATTTTCACATGTGCGACAGAACCAAAGACATGGTGAATGTATCGGGTCTGAAAGTCTACACGACCACTGTCGATGAGGTTCTGTATAAGCATCCGGGTGTCCTGATGGCGGCTGCGTTTGGCGTGCCGGACCCAAAAACTCCCGGTAGCGAACGGGTGATGGCGGTTATTCAGCTGAAAGAAAAGTTTAAAGGAAAGGTGACTGAGGAAGAGATCCGGGAATTTTGCCGTGAGCATCTGTCCCCTTATGCTGTGCCGAAGTTTGTCGAATTTCGGGACGAACTGCCGATGACAGTTACGGAAAAATTGTTCAAAAAGGCATTGCGGGACGAGATTATCAGCAAAATGGGGAAGACAGCCCCGACGGATTAAACATTCATTATTTTTAACGGAGGAAAACTATGGCAACTTATCAGTATTGTACACCGAAATGGCTTGAAGAAAGCGCTAAAATGTATCGATCCAATCCGGCACTGCAGGAAAAGTTAAAAAAGCTGTCTGCCAAAATGTGTTACCGGGTGAAGGCCGAGCCGGAGTGGGGCATCGACAGGGACATAATTTTTGGTATGTTTATTGAAGAAGGCCAGCTTACTAGACTTGAATTTTTTAAAGAAGAGGATGTGACCAAGGAAGCCGATTACCTGATGGCGGCAACGCCCCAGGTGTGGAAAAAAATCTTGCGTAAGGAACGCAAGTTTTTGACGGATTTCATGCTGGGCAACATTAAACTGGAACATGGAAGCAAGGTGGGCGTTTTGGGAGTCGCCCCCCATGCCAATAATGTGATCGACTCCCTGACCCTGGTGGAACTCCAGTTTCCGGATGAATTATCTGAAGAAGAATTGGCCCAATACCGCTCACAGATGGAAGAGTTTAGGGCCAGTTTAGGAGTATAGTGAGAATAAGCATCAGAGGTTTTCTTACATTAAGAAAAGTCATGGACGCTCAGGCGGCTTTTGATTTTGATGGGGACAGTCTAACGGTAGATGACCTGCTTCACGAATTGTCCGCCAGGTATGGCAAGGATTTCAGAAAGATGATTTTCGACCCTGAGACCCATGCGCTTAGCCGGGATATACGGATTTTAGTCAACGGTCGCCATTACTCCCATCTTCCAGGAAAATTGAACACTCAGCTGCATGAGGGGGACGAGGTCTCTCTTTTCCCCCCGATTGCAGGAGGATAGAAATTGCCGTCCGGTGAAGCACCTTGACATATCTAATCAACAATTTCTTCTATAATTTGCTTGCTCTTAATAGACGTGTACTTATTTTCAATTTTCTGCTGTATTTTACTGTTTCGTGCAGCTGTGCAATCAGATACAAGTATACACTCGTAACCATCAGATATAAGTGTATCCATGGTTTCCGCCACACAATGATCAGTCGTGAAACCAACAAAATAAATTTTTTCAATCTTATTTTCTTTGAGTATAGCCTGTAGATTACTATCTACGGTATTATCAAATGCGGTTCTTCCTTTTACTTCAATATCAGACTTATCTAATATTCCGTCCGTATATTCTGCTCTCCACGTATTTGCAGTAAATTGTCCAAATAATTTTGGAAGGAATGGGATATTTTTATATTTCTCTTTATCATTTTTATCCAAAATGAAAGGCGACTGAATTATTGTAAAACCGTTTTTCCTGGCAACTTCTAATAACTGTTTTGTATTTTGGTAAACGTTTCTTGATTCATATTCTTTTTTTATCAGCTTATGAAAAAAGCTTCTTTCCGTCCAGGTCTTTTGAAACTCAATAACAAGAATTGCTATTTTTGAATTATTTAACATCTCTATTCCTCCTGTTTTTATCGCTTTTTCCGATGCAATTACATTTGAAAAAATGCAAAATAACACCAACATAAAAAAAATTGTCTTTTTCATTTTATTCTCCTTTCATTTTTGTTTCATATTCTACAAAAGATACTTTGAGAAGAACGATACAATTTTTTTGGGATTTTCTGCCGGATACTTGTAAGCCTTGAAGCGGGGCGCATCCGGTATAATTATAAGTTCCTTCGGTTCGGCAGCACTTTGATAAATGGCTTCGACATCTTTAACATCGCCAATCTCATCTTTTTCCGCCTGGATGAACATCACAGGTATTGGGCTGATCTCACCTGCATAACGAGACGGATCAATTTCCAGTGACGGGTTGAAGCCGAGAATGAACCCAACCATTTGTTTGACAATGGGGACAAAAAACCCTGGCAGCGATGTCCAGAAGCGGATGCTTTTGTCGATCATGGTATCAAAACGGTAAGCACCAACGGATATGACTGCTGCTTTCTCAATACGCAACCTTTTTAATTCTATTGCGCCTCTCAGAGACACATTGCCGCCCATGGACATCCCTATCAGGCCGATGCTGCTAAACTTCTTGCCATTGCTTTGCCTCTTATTGTCCAATACCCAATTTATGGCACCCATGAGATCGTTTGTTTCATATTTTCCAAGGGTTATCATATCCCCACCGCTTTCACCACAAGCCCGCTGATCAAAATAAACCAGGTTAAAACCGGCTTTATTGAGCGGGGGTGCTGAGGCCAACCAGTCAATATATTCCTCTTCTCCCTTAATATTCTTTCCTAACCACCCTGCGCGGTTGGCACCATACCCATGAATAATGAATATAACAGCCGAACTATCTCCGGGAATCCACCAGCCTTTTAATGGAATTTTGTCTGTGCTTTGAAAATCTATATTTTCATACTTTAATGCATAATCAGCCGGGGTTTTCAAAATTGGTTGATGAGGCAAATGAAGTGCTTTGTGAGCTGCGAAGTAACCAATTCCATAAATGACAATGAGCGGTAAAATGACAACCAAAGCCAGCATTGTGATGAGTCTCTTTTTCTTTTTCATGTTTGATCCTCCTGTTTTTAAATAACCTCTTATTCATTATTGTTTTTTGAGGCTCTTTGGTAAAGCCTCAGCCGAAAATACTATTCGGAGCCTGATAATAAGGTGCCTAAATATAAGCATAAAAAAATTACTCTTTGAATAAAGTTAAGAGCCCTTGATTCACCTTTCCTAATAGGGATACCAGCTCTTGCCTCTCATTTTCGGTCAAGTTCACCATTAGTTTTGCGATACGGCTGTAATAGTCCGGAAGCATCTCATCCAGAATCTTACGCCCTGTTTCCGTAAGCCGGATACTGACTTTCCTGCGATCTTCAGGATGAGCCAGGCGCTTAACCAGCCCCTTTTGTTCCAGCCCATCTAAAAGGCCTGTCATGGTGGCCCGTGTCACGCCTACTTTTTCTGCGAGGGATGACGGATTAATCTCTTCATTCGGTTCTCGGTTCATGACGATCAACGTAAGGAACCGACCCTGTGAGAGACCGTGCTTCCCGAGAATGGTCTCAAAAGCTGTCAAAAGATCGCTACCGGTACGCAACAGAACCACGCAGGTTTTAAGTGCCGACGGGTCCAAATCGGGATAGCGCTTGGCAAATTCGCTTAAGGTTTTGTCTGTCGGAAGGTCTTTGAGGTAAAACATAAGATAAATTTTCCTTAAGTTTTTTGTATGCTAACTAATAATATGGCACCTAATTATTAATGTCAACATAAATTTTAAAGTTTTTTCTAAGCTCCAGAAATTTAAAGGATAGTTCCATTCCGTAACCTCCTATGAAGAAGCCTATTGTTCTTTTCTGCTTAGAAAATTAAATATCTTGACACGAGTAATAAATGTTTATATATAAATAATTATATATAAATAAAGAGGTAAATCGATATGCTTAAATACGCGTTACTTGGTCTTCTGAAGTATGAATCGAAAACCGGATATGAACTCAAACAGACAATGGATAAGTCAACAGGTCATTTCTGGCATGCTAAGCAAAGCCAAATTTATACGACTCTCAAAAAGTTGGAAGGAGAAGGGCTGGTCATATCCCATCTGGAACCTCAAGAGAGCCGCCCCGACCGGCGGGTTTATACTATTGCGGAATCCGGTGAAAAGGCATTGCAAGAATGGCTATTACAGCCTGTGACCAAGCTTGATACTACCAAGCAGCTATTGCTGCTGAAACTGTTTTTCTCAGGCAAACTTGAAAAAGAAGCCATCCTGACTCAATTACGGCTGCTACGCAGCCTGCACGAGCGACAAGCCGAACTGTATAAAACCGAAACACCGGATTTCATTAAAGAGATCACTGCTTCCCAACCTGAATTAAGGCAGGATGCGTACCTGTGGGAGGCGACGCGGCGCTTTGGTGAGTTATATGAGAAAATGTATATTCGTTGGTTGTATGAGACCATTGCCATGGTCGAAAAAGAATTTTGAGAGGTAGACGGAACGGCAAAA
>JAUWMJ010000313.1 GCA_030613225.1 Desulfobacterales bacterium | reverse complement strand
GCGAAGACCGGTGTTCTATGCCCAAAATCCCATATTTTTAGCCGATTTGGAGAAAAATACCGTCTTGACAATACGATCTTCATTAGGTATTTGAATCTCGATTGTCTGAAGCTGGTTTGAACTTGTTGCCGCATCAGTGGCGGCACAATAGATTGTTACTTTTCCCCAGGTGTCACACAACTGTAGTTTTTCATTTGATTCGCGCTCAAAAAGCGAATTCTCATCATTTATCATTCGTATCAGCCTCATGCTAAATGTTTTGGTTCAATACAGCGAATGCTTCATTGATATAATAAAAACCCTTGGCAAACGGGGTACTATAAAATTTGTTTTTGAGACACTGAAAGGACCGTGGCTGAATGCTGATTAAGTGAAGAAACCGCTTAAGAATCCGTTGCAGCTACGCCTGATATAGATAGAAAGTATTTACATTGTTAATAGCAGAAACAATAAAGGGATGCTATTGCCTTAATTCAAAACTCATGAGGAAAAAACAATATAATTCTGATAACAACAGATGATTTTTTGCAAATTCTAGTACATTACTGATAGATGGATGCTGGGAAACTTAAAAAAACAACGAAATCAATACAGCAAAAGCTTTTAAAATATTTCATGCGTCAGTCATGGAAATTAAAAGGTGATCTTGAAATTTTTAAAAAAATGCTGCAATAAAAATGTATGGATTATTTTTATTTGAGAAAATAGGATGGCATGAAAATCAAATGCATTATTATAGATGATGAACAGCCGGCAAGGGAGGAACTTGTCTATCTTCTTTCAGAATATGATGAAATCGAAATAATGGATCAGGCAGATTCTGCATCAAAGGCTGTTAAATCAATAAAAAAAAACAGGCCTGACTTTATTTTTCTTGATATACAGATGCCCGGAAAAAGCGGTTTTGATGTTATTTCTGAAATTAAAAGCATGAAGAAGCCCCCACTCATAGTGTTTATAACCGCATATGACCAGTATGCTGTTAAAGCATTTGAGAAAAATGCCATTGATTACATAATGAAACCTTTTTCTCAAAACCGGCTTGAAAAAAGCTTAAACAGAGTAAAAGAAATATTAAACTTAAAAAGTGACAGCCTGATCCAAAAAGAGTTAAAAAATTTAATTGAAAAGACCGGAAATATAAAAAAAATCAAAAGGATCTCAGTTGAACATAAAGGAAAAATTCTTCTTTTAAATCCCGATGATATAGTTTTCTGCAGATATAAAGATAAGAAAATATCGATTCATACAAAAATAAATATTTATACTCTTTACGGTATCAATACTCTTGATCATCTTGAACAGCATCTCAAATCCAGTTCTTTTTTTAGAAGTCATCGTAATACCATTGTAAATTTTGATTATATTAAAGAGTTCAGTCCATGGTTCCACGGAAAATACCATTTAACCATGAACGATGGGAACAAAACTGAACTTATTGTAACACGAAATAGGGTTAAAATGTTTAAACAGCATCTGGGAATCAGATAATGCCCGATACTATGCTCTTATTAAATCTTGCCAAACATGCCGGCTTTATTGTTGCTGCAGCCCTTATTCTTCTTGCGATTTCACCGGTTCAGGAATTCGGAATAAAAAAGAAATCCTATCTGAACAGAATCTTTCTTATGCTTTTTTTCGGTTTTTTTGGAATCCTGGGTACATACAGCGGCAATCAGATTTTTGATTCATTTGCAAATCTTCGTGCAATGTCGGTAATTACAGCCGGCCTTTATGCCGGACCCCTTGTTGGTACAGGAGCCGGCCTTATTGCAGGGTTGCATCGCATTCTAATTGATCCGTGGGGATTCAGTGCCATCCCATGCTCGCTTGCAACAATCCTTGAAGGCGTGTGCGCAGGCTTTTTATCAAGGCGCCTTGGCAGATACAGCCGGGATTGGAAAGTCGCTGCTTTAATCTGTTTCATTGGTGAAGGAATACATATGCTCATGGTCCTTGCAATGTGCCGCCCATATTCCGAAGCGGTTGCACTGGTAAAAATAATTGCATTACCCATGATGCTTGCAAATCCGATTGGCACAGCACTTTTTATACACCTGATAAAAGTGTTGTTTGATAAAAGAGAAGAAAGGGAATCTATTCAGGCTCAGAATGTACTGGCAATTGCAAACGAGACAGTAGGATATTTTCGTGCCGGACTAAATATGGCATCTGCTAAAAAAACCACAGAAATTATTTTCAACCGCCTGGCAGTTGCAGCAGTTTCAATAACAGATAACAATACCATACTTGCACATATCGGTGCGGGTGACGATCATCATCTTGCCGGAGAAAAGATGCGTACAATGGCTACACGTGATGTCCTTTTAAAAGGGAAACCTATTTTTCACCGAGGTTATAAATACATTGGATGCAACGTATCAACCTGTCCATTCAACTCGGCAATTATTGTTCCCCTTAAAAAAAAGAACCATATTATTGGTACGTTAAAACTTTATGGTTCAAAAGACATCTCTTTGGATAAGATAAAATTTAAAATTGCACAGGGGTTGACCGAACTATTTTCAACCCAGTTTGAACTTGAAGATATTCAAACAAAAGAACAACTCCTGGCTCATACAAAAATAAGACATTTGCAGGCCCAGATAAATCCACATTTTTTTTTTAATTCATTAAACACAATTGCATCATTTTGCATAACAAACCCCCAAAAATCACGTGAGCTGATACTTGATCTGTCTTCTTATATGAGGGAAAATCTTGATTCCAGCCGTGGATTTGTTAAACTTTCAGATGAACTTGAACAGATTAAATCATATTTAGCAATCGAAAAAGCGCGCTTCGGCGATCGAATCAATGTAAAAATTGATGTAAAAAAAGAATGTAGGCAATGGCCTATTCCTTCCCTGATTATCCAGCCCCTGGTGGAAAATTCGATAAAGCACGGCATCTTAAGCAATGAAAATGGCGGTAAAGTTGAAATCAAAATTTTCAAAAATAAGGATATGCTTGAGGTTTCCATTGCAGATGATGGTGCCGGAATGGACCAGGAACAAATAGAATCCATATTTCATATAAAAGATATGGAATCCCAAAAAGAGGGGATCGGTTTAGTAAATACAAATCTCAGGCTGGAACAGATTTATGGCCCGGAGCATAGGTTAACCATCAAAAGCAGTCCGGGTAAAGGCACTTTTATCACATTTAAAATACCGGATATTTTGTTTGAGAAGTAATCATTTTTTTTGTCTTCTTCATTTCAATCCTGAAAAAATACATTTCAGACATATAAAAATACACCCCAGCCCAATATTCTTGTCTCATTAAGAGCTCTTCTGATAAAATCCTAAAACAGTTTGATAGTCGGTACCGGCAAATTTTCATGAACACCTGTCAGGTTAAACAAAGGTTTTTCGTCACCGTTCACGGGTTCAAGGTTCAAAGGTTCAGGGTTGCCTTTCCACTCAAGCGCCGGATGTACGTTCCCACAGCGAAGCATGGGAACGAGGGCAACCTCTGAACCCTGAACCTCTGAACCCGTGAACGGTTAAGGCTTTTCTGACTTTTTTAGGGTGGTTCCATATGCGAAAAAGCATACCTCCCCAGGAAAAGCAATAATATTTCATCTATTTAACGTATTGAAAGGAGATGTAAAATGAAGTTTTCAAAAAAAGCTTTGAGTACACTGGGAATTATCTCGGCCATCGCTGTTTTGGTTGTATCTGCCGGCATGGCAAATGCTGCTGAGAAGAAAGTCAGGTGGAAACTGGCTATGACATGGGGCACCAATTTGCCGCCATTTACAAATGGTGTTGCAAACATGGCAAAAATGGTTGAAACGATGAGTGATGGCAACTTTGTTATCCGAATCGATTCTTCCAACAAGCATAAATCTCCATTTGGTGTTCTGGATATGGTCAAACTTGGACAGTACGATATGGGACACTCAGCTTCATACTACTGGAAAGGTAAGGATCTCGCACTTTTGCCATTGACAACCATGCCATTTGGCATGACTGCTCCTGAGCAGTACGCATGGTTCTATCATGGCGGGGGTATGGCGTTAATGCAGAAAGCTTATGCTAAACATAATGTTCTCTCTTTCCCCGGCGGCAATACAGGCGCCCAAATGGGTGGATGGTTTGCAAAAGAGATTAACAGTTTAAAAGATCTTAAAGGGCTTAAAATGAGAATTCCGGGATTTGCGGGTGAAATTCTGGCAAATCTTGGCTTGACAGTCACAAATATTGCTGTTGGCGAACTTTATATGGCTTTGGAGCGTGGAACTATTGATGCGTTAGAGTGGGTCGGGCCTGGTATGGATATAAAAATGGGGTTTCATAAAATTGCACCTTACTACTATACAGGATGGCATGAGCCGGCAACCGAGCTTCAGTTTTTAGTAAATAAGAAGAAGTTCAACACGCTTTCGGATAAGAATAAAACAATTCTTAC
>JAUWMJ010000037.1 GCA_030613225.1 Desulfobacterales bacterium | reverse complement strand
CTGTAAAAGCCGGTCGCCGTACCATTGAGGATTTGATGTGGTTTTACGACAGTATAGATGACGTAAAAGATAAACTGTCGGGCCTTGCAAAGCCGGAGTGATGAAATTGTAATTCCTGTGAAGGGAAAGAATTTTCCGAATTTGGAGCCTGTTGCAGTAATGGTGAGCTTTCAACTCTTTTTACTGTAGGCATTTTAGGCACTTTAGCTCACTTTAGTCACTCTTATTTGCCCAGGCAAAGCCAATTCTGACCACGCCCATCGAAGATCCAGTTATGCGGGGAAGGACGTGATTCTAAAAATTGAAAAATGAAAAACATCGAAACCCTGGTTAAATCTTTAAAAAAATATAATGAGGCGTACAGAAGCGGAAAACCGCTGGTGAGTGATCATGAATATGACAGCCTTGTTGAAAAACTGAGAGAACTCGATTTTGATAATCCATTTCTGAAATCCGTAGAACCTGAAAAATTCAGGGGGAAAAAAGAAATCAGGCATCCTGCTCCCATGCTTTCAACTGAGAAAGCATACACTGAAGGTAAACTCGAGCGATATGTAAACAGAGTTAAAAAAGAAGCAGGTGAGATAGGTATTAAAGAAATAACGTTTAAAGTAACGGCAAAACTCGACGGTCTGGCCGGTCGTGATGACGGAAATATATTTACTACAAGGGGAAACGGCGAGGTTGGGTACGAAATCAGCAGCGCCTTTAAAAAAGGTGTGATTCCCGTGGGCGGAAGGGGATTAGGAATAGGCGAAATTGTTATTGTTAAATCTTATTTTAATGAACATTTATCCGATCAATTTGAACATCCAAGAAACATGGTCGTCGGAATTATTTCATCTGATACACTAAATGAATTTGCCCAGAAAGCTCTTGAAGATAAAATGGTTGTTTTTGTTCCCTATGCCATGCTTCCGACCTGGGAAGGAAGTGGTGATGAGCTTTTGAAAAATACCGGGGAAATTATATCGGATCTTATATCAAGGACTGATTATCCTACAGATGGTGTTGTGGCTGAAACAACTGATGATGATGTAAAAAAACATATGGGAGCTACAGCTCACCACTACAGGTGGCAGGTCGCCATTAAGAAAAAGGGTGAGACGGCTTTAACGGTTGTTGAAGGAATCACCTGGCAGGTTGGAAGAACCGGAAACATAACGCCTGTTCTTGAAATCCGTCCAACGCATCTTTCCGGAGCTACAATCAGGCGGGTTACCGCACATCACGCTGGTTTAGTGCAGAAAAGACATGTTGGAATCGGTTCCGAAATTGAAATCGTACGAAGCGGTGAAGTAATCCCAAAACTCGAAAAAGTAATCAGAGAATCAGGCCGGTTCAGCATTCCCAAAGAGTGCCCTGCCTGCGGCTTTATCCTTGAATGGAACAATGACTTTCTAAAATGCAATAACCCTTCCTGCAAGGCTCAAATCGAGCAGGGTATCAGTCACTGGTTTAAAACCCTCGGTAATGCTGACTGGTTCGGCATAAAGACAATTCAGAAACTTGTAAACAGCAATTATGACAGCCTTAAAAAAATCTATGCAATGACAATTCAAAATTTTATTGATATCGGTTTTGGCCCGGTTCAATCAAAAAATCTTGCAGAAGCTATTGATATAAGCAAAAGTAAATCTGTTGAAGACTGGCGCTTTCTGGCCGCTTTCGGCATTTCCGATCTTGGGCCGGGGGATAGCCGGAAGCTACTTTCACATATCAGGTTTGAAGATCTTCTGAACGCAAATGCTGAAGATATTGAGAAGATACATGGTTTTGGTTCGATTACGAGCAGGTCCATTACAACCGGCATAGACAGGATAAAAGATACTATAAATTATATGCTGTCTTTAGGTTTTAATCTTGAAAAAAAAGTTCTTGCAAACGATACAGAGCTTTCTGAAAGCTTCCTTTTTGGTAAAGGAATCGTATTTACAGGAAAAATGAAGCGTGGCACAAGGGAAGAAATGCAGGCTGCGGCAAGAAAACTCAGCGCAAAGGTGCAAAGCTCTGTCAGCGGAAATACGGAATATCTTGTATGCGGAGAAAACGCGGGCCAAAACAAAATTGCAAAAGCAAAGAAATCAGGGGCCCGGATTATATCTGAAAGCGAATATTTTGACATGCTGGGAAATACCGGGACATGAAAGAACAAAGCTTTTTCTAAGCCAGATACTTTAGGATTGAAGATTGAATATTGAAAATTGAATGAAATCTGTCAATTTATATAAGAAAGATAGAGCGACACGCGGCGCAAGCGCCCCTGCCGCGACGGGCGCGAGCACGGCGGGTGCGCTGCGCGAGCGATTCGACAAATATTCAATCTTCAATAATCAATAGTCAATCAGATTCCGGCTTGTCCTGATTGGGATTATAGATTTATTCAATAAACAATATAATTTAAATTCATTAAAAGGAAACTTTTAAAAAATGAAAAGTAATGTCAGTGCCCATGTAATAATCAGCGGAAGAGTACAGGGTGTCTTTTTCAGAATGGAAACGCAGAGAGCTGCCCATCGTTGTGGTGTTTCAGGGTGGGTAAGAAATAAAGCAGACGGAACCGTCGAAGCCATGTTTGAAGGAGATAAGAAGAGTGTTGATTTAATCCTTGAGTGGTGCCGGAAAGGTTCACCACCTGCAAAGGTTGAAAAGACGGACGTAAATTGGGAAGATTATACAGGCGAGTTTAAAGAGTTTAAAATCACATATTGATCTTTTAACTGACACGGAAAAACCTGAAACATAATCTATTTTGCCACAAAGGCACGAAGTCACAAAGATTAAATTTTATTCCTTCTTTGTGCCTTGGTGTCTTTGTGGCAATTTTTTTTAGTGAACCTAAAGATAAAAAAAGGCGGCTTATTTTTCAAATGAATAAGCCGCCTTAAAAATTTGTTTACACTGCATCTTTTAGTTTTTTTCCTGCGCGGAATTTTACAACATTACATGCCTTGATTTTAATAGGCTCGCCTGTTTGCGGATTACGGCCCTTACGTGCTTTACGACGAACTTTTGCGAAAGTGCCAAAACCGACTAAAGTAACCTTGCCGTCTTTTTTCTTCAGCGCTTTTGTGATGTTGGCCATAAAAGAGTTCAGTGCATTAGCTGCTGCAACTTTGGAAATCTTTGCGTCCTTTGCCATCATGTCAACCAATTCTGCTTTTGTCATTCTTCTTCTCCCCCTTTTTTTTAATTAATAGTAGATAAACATAAGCCAAATGCCTATTTGCCTATGTCAATATAGTAGGTTATTTTTCATGTCAACAGAAATCTGCATTTTCAGGCACTTTTATTAAAAAAAATGCAGCAGACCCGCTAAAAAGACGCATTTACATCAATAGATTGCCAAAAGATAAGTATTGGCAGTGGATGCAGCGTATTGAATCTTTCAAAACAGCGCATTGACAAATCGTACAGGATCAAAGTCCTGCAAATCTTCAATTTGTTCTCCAACCCCGATATATTTCAGAGGAATGTTAAGAGTAGTAAAAATACTTACAACAACCCCGCCCCTGGCCGTTCCGTCAAGTTTTGTAAGGGCAATTGCTGTGATATCGAGAGCCTCATTGAATAATTTGGCCTGGGATAATGCGTTTTGACCTGTTGTTGCATCAAGGACGAGCAGAATTTCGTGGGGAGCTCCCGGGAGTTTTTTGGAAATGGACCGCTTTATTTTTTTTAATTCTTCCATCAGGTTTATTTTGGTATGAAGCCTTCCCGCAGTATCAACAAGCACTATATCACAATCTCTGGCTATAGCGGCCTCAATGCTGTCGTATGCAACTGCGGCTGGATCCGTACCATCTTTTTGTTTAACGATTTCGGCATTTGCCCTGTCAGCCCATATCATAAGCTGTTCAACCGCTGCAGCCCGGAAAGTATCGGCAGCAGCGATCAGTACCTTTTTACCGGCTAAAGTGTATCTTGCTGCAAGCTTGCCGATGCTGGTGGTTTTCCCTGTTCCGTTAACACCGACTACCATAATGACATGCGGGCGGCTTGTAATCTTATCATGAACCGGGGTCTGTGCATCGAGAAATGAAAGTATCTCCTCTTTAAGCGTATTTTTCAGCTCATCAGCATCTTCTATTTTTGAAGACTTGCCGGAGATGCGCTCTATAAGGTCCATGGATGTCTGAACACCCATATCTGAGGTAATCAAAAGTTCCTCAAGCTCCTCCAGCAGATCATCATCTATTTTTTTCTTTTTTGCAAAAAGATCTTCGAGATCGGTTGTAAGGATTTCGCGGGTTTTGGACAGACCCGCTCTCAGACGTTTGAAATAAACAGTTTCCCTGTCCGGCAGCTCTTCCTTGTCATTTGGAGTCTTGTTTGGTGGAGCCTTTTTGGGTGGAGTCTTTTTTTTTAGCCAGTTTAAAGCCATAGAAATCCTGTAAAAATCAGGTAATCGTTCACGGGTTCAAGGTTCAGGGTTCAAGGTTCAAGGTTCACGGTTCAAGGTTTTTAAAAACAGGGACGTTTAAACTGAAATATCGCCTTTCATACGCGCAATACAGCTTGCGACCGTCCAAAATACGCAACTCAAAACGGTGAACCTTGAACCTGTGAACGAGTACAAAGTAAATTCAATATTCAATTGAGATAGAATTCGTTGCATCACTCGTAACCCGCAACTCGTAACATGGGCTAATCAATTCTGCATAGCCGTTTGTCTCTGACCTGGCCCATAGGATCAGGTTTAATTTGATAGAATCAGTTTAGCATTTCTTTTTGTTGTTCAAAGTTTACAGAAACAACTTTTGAAATTCCTTTTTGTTCCATTGTAATTCCGAAAAGGGTGTCGGCAAACTCCATGCTGCTCTTGTTATGCGTTACCATAACAATTTGAGATTTTTTACCAATAAGCTGGAGCAGGTCATTAAAACGATATACATTAACATCATCAAGGGGAGCATCAATTTCATCCAGAAGACAGAAAGATGTAGGCTTGATTAAAAAGAGTGAAAAAATAAAGGCAATGGCGGATAGTGCTTTCTCCCCACCTGAAAGAAGACTCATCCTTATAAGCTTTTTCCCGGGCGGATGGATCATAAACTCAACCCCTGTTTCCAGAGGGTTGTCCGGCTGTGAAAGCACAAGTTTGGCTGTTCCGCCTTCAAAAAGACGCGGAAACACCTCGCAAAGTTTTTCATTAACCAGGTTTAGCGTATTCATAAATCGATCTTGAGTGATCCTGTCTATTTTTCTGATGACTTTTTGAAGGTCTTCAACAGCGGCTGCAAGATCGTCGCGCTGTTCCGAAAGAAAATCGAATCTGATTTTATGCTGTTCATATTCTTTTATGGCACTAAGATTAACATCGTTGAAATGTTCTATCTTTTGTTTCAAACGGAAAAGTTCTTCTTCCATTTCATCCGGCGACATTTTCACCGTCTGCTTCAGCTCATTTGACATCTTTTCATTTTCCGTCTTTATTTCGGCGATAGTTATGTGATAGCGTTCTATCAGGCGGTTTTCGATATTTTCCCGCTTTAAATGCCGCTGGGCTTGTTCAAGTTCGAGCATACGAAGCTTTTCTGAAACTTTTTCCCGTTGTTTTCGGATGTCTGAGATATTATCATCGCTATCTTTCAGCGTTGAATCAATTTTCTGATAATCGTCCTCATTTTTATCAATGGCATGCTCCAAAATTTTTATATCTTCGTAATTGGCGTAAAGATTATGTTCAAATTCTTTTATTTTCTGTTTTAAAGAGATTTCTTTTAGATTTTTTTTGTTGATTTCTGCAGCAAGCTGTTCAAGTTGCTCAATATTATCATCAAGGAATTCTTTAAGTCGACTTGCTGTATTGCTGTTGTTTTCCAGTCTTGCGTTTAAAGAGGTCAGTTTGAGCTTCAGTTCGACGGTTTCCTGGTCAAAAGTGTTTACCTGGGCTGATATTGAGTCCGCTTGATCTGATTTTTCCGTAACTGTGTTCTGCAGACTGATAATCTGATCGGAGATTTCGGACAGAGCCTTATTGTACTCTGCCATTTCTTCATCAGCATCGCTTTCTTCACCTATAAGCTGCTCCTGTTCCAGACGTACAATTTCAAGATGGTGCCGGCAGTGCTTTAAGTCCTCAGAGGCTTTGTAAAAATCTTTTTCCGCTTCAACTTCCTGGCTGGCAACCTTATTTTTTTCTTCTATCAGTTTTTGCAGGTCGCCTTCAAGAATGCGAAGTTCGGATTCCATGTCGGTTTGATCTGCACGGGAGGATTCCAATTTTCGGTCTAAATCATTAATACTGTACTTTAAATCCCTAATTTCCTGTTTTTTAGTGAAGATACCGGTAAAATTGTCTTTGCTTCCACCAATTATTAAGCCTTGATGGGACAGTATGTCGCCGTCTTTAGTTACTATGGTTTGCAGTGCCCCGTTGCTGTTGAAAATCGTTTTGGCTTCTTCAATATCGTCTGCAACAAGAACGTGTCCTAAAAGCGCGCTGGTTATCTTTTCAAAGCCCTCCTTTACTGAAACATGGTTTAAAAGAAGTTTTGAAGGGTCAGGCTTTTTCTGCTGTCCATATTCAATTTGCCTGATAGTCGAAATCGGAATAAATCCGCTGCGGCCGGCGCTGTTAGACTGAAGATAGTCCACAGCATCAAGGCCCGCCTGTTGATCCTTAACTAATATATACTGCAATGATTCTCCAAGTGAGGCTTCCACTGCAGTTGCAAAGGTGGGTTCCGGATCGATAATATCCGCCATCAGGCATATGACATCGTTTTGCAGTTTGGAGCTTTTGGGGTGGGTACTTGAGTTCCGGTCCTCGGCTTTTGTACTATGTACTTTCATTATTGCCTTGACGCCGTCCTTGTACCATTCAAAGCCGTCCTCCATTTTCTTTAAGGCAGCATAGTTTGATTTAATATTGTTTTGTTCAAATTCAAGGGTCTGTACATGCTTTACCTGGCCGGCCAGTGTCTTACTTTTATCATCGAGTTGTTTGCCTGTTATTTCAATGCTATTTGAAAGATCGTTGATTTTCTCTTTTAAAGATTTAAGCTGCTCTTTTGCCCTGGTTTCTCTTTCCAAGACGTCAGTGGCCTCTTTTTTGGCGATTGCTTCTTCCTCATCTGCCCTTTTCAGACGTCTTTTAAGGTTTTCTTTGTTGCTTGAGGCATTTTGGTAGATATTTTTATTTCTTGCTTCCAGGGCCACTTTGTTCACAAGCTCTGTATTACAGTCTCCAAGCTCCCGGTTAAGCACAGACAATTGTTCTTGTATGCCGGCTGAATCAGACTGCTGTTTTTCGAGCATTATCTTTGTTTCATCAATTTCCTTTTTTATAATGATACTCTGATTATCACACTGGGCAATTTCAGATTCCATTTTGCTTCTTTTTTCTTTCAGTTCTTTCCTTGCCGATTCAAATTCTGAAGCTTCTATGGCAAGTCTTTCAACATCCTTTTTGTAATGAGCAAGATCATTTTCTGTTCTGTCAATACCTCGCTGCATTTCATATTTACTTGATTTTTGCTTCGATATTTCCTGGTTTTTTTCCCAGCGCTGCAGTTTTATTTCTTCAATTGCCATGTCAAGCTTTTCAAGTTGTGTTGAATGACATATGTCTGCATCCTTCAACTCTTTTAACAGAGAATCTGCTTCATCAATATTTTGTGTTAAATCATCATAATGCAAAAGTGCCAGGCGAACGTCGAGTTGTTTGATGCGTTCCTGGTGTGTTTTAAAAAGTTCCGCCTTTCTTGCCTGTCGCTTCAGGATGGCCATTTGGCGCTTAATTTCTATAATAATATCACTTATGCGTAACAGGTTTGCGTTGGTAGTCTTAACTTTTCGCATGGCTTCAATCTTTTTACTTTTAAAGATTGTGGTCCCGGCAGCCTCTTCAATGAAAAATCTTCTTTCATCCGGCCCGGCATCAGTAATTGCACCGATATTTCCCTGCTGTATAACGGCATACGATTTTGCGCCAAGACCGCTTCCTAAAAAGACTCTGTGCACATCCTTAAGCCTGCATGGCTGCTTATTTATTAAATAGGCGCTTTCACCGGATCGATAAAGACGCCTGGTGAGCATAATTTCAGTAAAATCCTTTAATTCTTCCGGTGCGGAACCATTGTCGTTTAGAAGAGTTAAGGACACTTCTGCCATATTAAGGGGCATCTTACCTTTTGTACCGGCAAATATGACATCTTCCATGGACTTGCCCCGGAGAGTTTTAACGCTCTGTTCTCCCATAACCCACCGCAGCGCATCAACCACATTGCTTTTGCCACAGCCATTTGGTCCAACAATTGCAGATATGCCTATGGGAAATTCAATACTCTCTTTTTCAAAAAAGGATTTAAATCCGGATATTTCAAGTTTTTTAAGTTTCATGCTAAAGATCTCCGATTTTATTTCGAGATACTGTGCAATTTGTTTATATTTTAATCTTCGGACTTATAGCAGGAAAGATTTTGCTTGTAAAGGAAAAAACACAACAGGCGGTATGTTTTATTTTTCAAAATACAATATGTGGTAGATTTTGATTTTGTGTTGTATTTTAGAACAGATGGATATCGTATAGGAAAAGTAAGAAGCAAAAAGAAATCTACAATCTTAGTCAGGACAAGCCGGAACCTGATTGAATATTGATTATTGAAGATTGAATATTTGTTGAATCGCTCGCGCAGCGCACCCGCCGTGCTCGCGCCCGTCGCGGCAGGGGCGCTTGCGCCGCGTGTCGCTCTATCTTTCTTATATAAATTGATAGATTTCATTCAATCTTCAATCTTCAATCGACAATCTTCAATCCTAAAGTATCTGGCTTAGAAAAAGCTTTGTTCTTTCATGTTCCGGGTTTTTGAAAAAATGCTCCGGTGTTCCGACTTCCACAATAGCCCCTTCATCCATGAAAATTACATTGTCAGCTACTTCCCTTGCAAAACCCATTTCATGGCTTACAACAATCATGGTCATTCCTTCTTTTGCCAGGGTTTTCATAACGTCGAGCACTTCACCTATCATTTCAGGGTCAAGGGCGGATGTCGGTTCGTCAAAAAGCATCACCTTAGGTTCCATAGCCAGTGCGCGGGCTATGGCAACACGCTGCTGCTGTCCGCCGGAAAGCTGATCAGGATAGACCTGAGCTTTATCGCTAATGCCGACTTTATCCAGCAAAGCCATGGTTTTTTCTTTTGCTTCCGCCTTTGAGCGTTTTCGTACAACACGTTGCGCAAGGGCTACATTTTCAAAAGTAGTTTTATGGGGAAAAAGATTAAATGATTGAAAGACCATTCCTACTTCAGCACGCACCTTGTTAATGTCTGTTTTGGGATCAAGAACATTTACCCCATCAATAATTATTTTCCCCGTGTCCGCTGTTTCCAGCCGGTTCAGACATCTTATAAATGTGCTTTTACCTGATCCTGAAGGTCCGCAAACCACAACCACTTCGCCCGCACTGATTTCACTTGATACATTAACCAGCGCCTTGATTTCATGAGGTACATGAAAGGTTTTATATATATTCTCAACTGTAATCACGTTGTTGCCATCCTTTTTTCCAGATATTGAATAGACATCGAAAGTGAAAAGGTTATAAAAAGATATAAAATTGCACAAAGAAAATAAAGTTCAAATGGCATCAGGCTTGCTGCAACAGCTTCCCTTGTGCTCTTGAGTAATTCTGAAATGGCAATAACCCCAAGGAGTGAAGAATCTTTAATCAAGCTGATAAACTGACCCGCAAGCGGTGGTAATATCCTCCGTAAAGCCTGCGGCAGGATGATATACCGCATGGACTGCATATATGTCATCCCAAGGGAGCACGCGGCTTCTATCTGCCCCCGATGTATGGACTGGATACCGGCTCTGACGATTTCCGTGACATATGCTCCCGCAAAGCAGGCCAAAGAGGCGACTCCATACCAAAATGCAGGGATACGCCCGATTCCAAAAGAGGCAAGAAGATCGTTTATCACAGTGCCCAGAACATAATACCAGATAATGATTTGAACGAGGAGCGGTGACCCCCGGATCAATTCAATGTAGACAATGGTTAACCATTTAAGTGCGGGATTATCCGAGATGCGAAACAACCCTCCGATAATGCCGATCAGGATTCCCAAAATTGTCGCAATTACACTGAGTTTTATTGTAATCCAGAGACCAACTATTAAAAGACCTGCTTTCCATTTTTTATAACTTGCAAGTACATCTGCTTCAGATATCGAATCTCCTTCTTCGACTTTCACGCTGGATGCAGGAACAGTAAAGATTTCGCTTTCTTCTGTTCCTTTTAGGGTGATTACAGCCTTTTCACCCTTAATTTCGATGGATCTGATTCTTCCGTCGAATTCAGCTACAGTACTAATATCGCCTTCATAAAGGAAATATTGGGGAATCCGATACCACCCCCATATATATTCTACTTTTTGTGTTGCAAGGTAAAACAACCCGATCCCGATCAAGATTACTGCGACAAATACTCCGACCCACAAATTGTAATGAGGTGTTTTGTTTAATTGGCTATGATTTTCCGGTTCACTCATGGTTTCTGTTTTCTTTCTGTCAGATAGTTCTAATGAAACAGGCCAACCAGGTAAATATCAGCCATGATTGACCTGTTAAGTTTATTATAATACCTTGTTATTTAGTATATTTTTTCCACTCAGAACCGCTGATCCAGTAATTGTAGGTTTTTTCGTAGAACCCGTCACCCTTGGTCTGCCTCAGGAAATTGTTGAGATAGTTCAAAAAGTCAGGATCACCCTGGTTGATGGCCCATGCAAGAGGCTCATATGTAAAAGGTTCCTTCAGGAAAACGGTTTTGCCTTTACCCTGGAGTGAATACATATAACCGCAGAAGGGAAGGTCATATATGAAAGCATCAGCCTTGCCGTTGATGACTTCCATGGCCGCGTCGGATTCAGCTTCATAACCTTTATATGTAGCATTGGGCAGGTATGTTCTAATGGCCTTTTCACCTGTTGTTCCCACTCTTGATGTAACAAGATATTTTTTCCTGTTTAGATCTTTGTAGGATTTAACTTTTTTTGCATGTTTTTTGTTCAAAAGAACTGCCTGCCCCACAACAATATAGGGGGTAGCAAACGCTATTTTAAGATTTCTTTCCTGGGTAATGGTCATACCGCCCATGATAATATCGAATTTATCTGTCACGAGTGCGGGAATAATACCATCCCATGCGGTGTTGACCGGTACGAATTTAACACCCATTGCCTTGGCTAGCCTTTTTCCAAAATCTATGTCAAAACCGATGTAGGCACCTTTTTTATTGGTCATTTCAAAAGGTACATAACCTGACTCAAATCCGACACGAAGTTCTCCTCTTTTTAAAATCTTCTGGATTGTCGATTTTTTTGCGAGATTAATATCTGCGCCAATTGCAGGCATGCAAATACTAAAAGAAAATAAAATGCCTACTGCCAACCCAATTACTAAACTTTTTTTCATTTTTCTCCTCCTTAAATTAATTTTGTTTTGTCATATTGCAGCAAAAACTTACAGTTTAGCCACAGGTTAATATGACTCCCCCTCCCTTAAAAATTCCCGCATGACCATGCGTATATCACACTCTGAACATTTGGTAATATCTTCCCTTTTAAGGATAGATTGTTTGAGTATGTTTACACTTAGGACATATCACTTCAACTTGGTTCTTTTTTGTCCGGCATAGTCACCTTTGATTACAATCTATTTAACACAACAATTTAAAATCGCAAGATGTTTTTTAAAATCGGTATAGAAGCGAACAGGCATTTACACACTCTATGATAACAGAATAAACGTTTACCTTGACACAAATGTTGATGGAAAGCTATAAAGGTTGGGAAGCTGGAAGGTTAGGAGGCTGGGAGGCTGTGAAACCGGGAGGGCTGAAAATCAAAATCAAAAAAACGGAGGATATCAATGCCTGAAAAAAAACCTGTAAGCATTGAAGAGCTTTTGGATAATGCTAAAGTTAAGAGTGTAACCGATAGTATTAACCGGGAAATAATCGAAAGAAGAGAAAGCATTCCGCCAAAGTGTGATGTTTTCTCTAAAGATTATACAATGTTAAGTGAGGCTTTGGACTACAATTTTGACATTGGTAAAGAAGCAAGGAAAAGCCTTCCAAAAATAATCGAAAATAAGGTTCAAAAGGTTGTCGGTGTCGATTCTCCAGACGAATCTTTTAAAAAAGAATACTGCAAAAGGCGCAATATC
>JAUWMJ010000129.1 GCA_030613225.1 Desulfobacterales bacterium | reverse complement strand
CAAAATTTGTTCTTTTACATCTTCCTACTTTTATACGATAGGTGCTATTGTTTATTTATGTTTTAAACCACCGGTTGCATATCATTTGCTATTGACCACAAAAAGGCGATCAAAACTCGGCCTAATGCTGTAACCACGACTTGTTTGGGTTTGCCCATGGATGCCAGACGTCTGAAGCGGGTGCATAGGCGAAGCTGTGCTTTCCAGGAGATCTGACGGACCTCTTTAGAGACCTGCTGCTGACGTTTGAGCAATATACGGCTGATCCGGGGCTTCATCCGGTATGCCCAGGATGCTTGAACCAGAACCTTGCGGGCATGACCGTTACCGGTCTTGGTAATACCGCCCCTTTTGATGCGGTCACCGCTGGAGTGCTCCGAAGGAACAAGACCCAGATAAGCCATCAACTGGGACGGATTTTCAAAACGGCTCAAGTCTCCCATCTCTGACAGAAACGTTACCGCAACGATCAGCGATACGCCTCTGGCGGCTTGCAAGGCTGTCGCTACAGGGCCCAATCGCCAGTCGGGCACCAGTTGTTGAATCTGATCGGTGAGCCGTTTAACACGCTCAATACTTTCATGCACGGTATCGATGTATTCCTGCAGGGCAACCTGCTGGGCTGGATGGGCCATGGCGATATCGGAAAGCCAGTTAAAATAGGCCTTGGACCATCTGGATTTGCCGCTGTAGGCAATCCCGTTTCTGAGCAAAAAGGCTTTAAGTCGCTGTTTTGCTTTACGGGTAGCAATAACCGCATCCTCCCGTGCACGGCTCAAATCGCGCATGGCTTCGTCCTGACAGTCCGGGACGTAAACAGCAGTCAGGTCACCAGCACGGTGTAGGCGGGCCAGCATTTTTGCATCACGGCGGTCATTTTTGATACGGTCACCGCTCTTTTTAGGGATCAGCGAAGGGGCTGCAACCATGCAGTCGAATCCTTTTTTTGATAGATGGCGGTAAATGCCGTAGCCGCACGGACCGGCTTCATAGACAAAGTGCAACGGACTTGCGGTAGAAACCATTTTACGACAGAACTTGTCCAGGGCGCTCAAATCGTTATTAATAGTGCCGTAGCTTCTGGCCGGACCACGGCTGCCCAGATTCGCTATTGCAATGGTGATTGATTTTTTGTGGACATCCATACCGATAAATTTTATACTGTTCATGACCTGCCTCCTTGGTTATGGCTCTGTATTGAGAGCGTTGTTGTTTTCTCAATATAACCCATGTTTGCAAGGAAGGCAGGTCTTTTTTCGAAATTATTGCGATAACTAGCAGAAAATGATCATGGGTGAGAATGGGCCCTCAATTGCTCGTCGGAACCCATGATCATTTTCTGCGGGTGTATAGACTATGATTTACGCCCTGCTCGGAATCAAACTATTAATCATTATGTCTAAATAACTTTTTTCTTGAAATCATGATAAATTTAAAGTATTCAATTGTCGCTTCTTTTCTTTAAATCAACCACATCCTGCCTGGGTGGCGGAACTGGTAGACGCAAGGGACTTAAAATCCCTCGGGGCTAGTCCCTGTACGAGTTCAATTCTCGTCCCGGGCACCAATAAAATAAGGGGTTTAACCATTTTACTGGTTGCCCCTTTTTTTGTTAAAATCGTGAATTGTGCCCGCAATTGTGCCAGCCGTGACCATTTGAGATTTTAAATACGCCTCTTGTTTTGTGGCTGCATCCTTCAAATCGGTGGCATTCACAATATTATTTCTGTCAAATATCGATCTTGTCTTGTGGCCCGAAATCATCATCGCAACCTTTTCGAGTATCTCAGCCCTTACCATGTTTCGTACAGCGGTACGCCGGAAATCGTGAAACATTATTTTACCAATCTTAGCATCTTTACTAGCCTTATTCCATGCAAAGCGAAAATCTTTGATACGATCTTTACCATCTTTGCCGGGGAATACGTAGGGAATCAGCTTTTTGCTTGCTTTCCTGGCTTCCCATTGATTGTTAAAGATTCCTTTTAAATTCTTATCAAGATAAACCGTCCGGCCTTCATCGTTCTTTGTTTCGCCTGGTTCCAGCCTCACGATTCCCTGTTCACGGTCAACTTGATTCCAAGTTAAGTTTGAAATTTCCGACACTCTCCAACCGATCTTATAAGCGAACGTTGAAAAGCCTTAGGCACACGGAGGGTTGTTCCGTCAACATCCATAAGATTGAACCCATACCAGGAACTGAATTGAAAGTTTGAGTAGAATTTTTCCGTCATAGTATTATTGAGTTCAATAAAAGTATTGAATAGCAGTTTTTTTCGGGCCTTTGACAACGAACCTTTGTTGACGACACGCTCGGCAACATCCAAACGGTTAACAGCTTTGAAGAAGTTGTCCAGTTCGGTTTGATATGAGCCGTTATTCATATTCATGAGAAAAAATATCAAATAATGAAATGGCAGTTGTCGCTCTCTTGTAGATGCGGTGGGTGATATTCTGTTACGTTCCAAAAAATCTTTAGAAAAGATGAGATTTTTTAAAGAATTAATAAGTTCTGGCACAGAGTTGGCAGAGCAGGTTCCGTGCCAAAGTAGGCAGTTTTTCTGATTTTTTTTCAGACGTTTATTCTCCTTGCTTTTAGTTGGTTATTATTGAAAGGAAACGGCATTGAGTTTATGTAACGAACTTTAGAGCGGGTGCTGAAAGTGGAATGGATAGGAAATAAATGGCAGGAAAGAAAGAAGGGATCTAATATATTGAAGATATTTGATAACCAAAAAACATGATTTTTTTATCTTGTATCATTTTGCCATTTACATTACGGTACCTTAATCTCCCTTGCTTTTATGATAATGAAAATTACCGTTGGGTTTCTGACCCCACTACATATTGGGATTTAACCGCTTATATTGCACAACCTTAAATTTTCCCTTACTTCGCTCTCAAAAAGTGAATTCTTATTCTTAAAATAGACTGCGCAAGAAAGTATAAAGGGTGTTTTCCGTTTCAGCCTCGGCCACTTTTGCAATCTACTTTCTTGCGCAACTTTTAAAAGTGGTTAAGAAAACCACTACTAAAAGGAGGTTAGATGAAAAAAAGAGTTAAACTATGGGCGGTCCCTCTCCAAGGACCGCCCCTATGCGAAAAAAAACAGTGCGTTCTCCGTCACACCGATACTTAACATAACGCAAACTTTGTGCCAAACTATCGGATTTGATTGATCACCTTGAATATCAAACAGTTATCAAAATTGTACTTAGAAAATTGGACAACAATAACCCTTTTTTGTGAAAAATATTTCAGAGAAAGTATGAAACGTTTTTCACAAATCAATTCCAGAAAGTCCACCTCTTCTTTATTTGATCAAGGTTTATTTATCCAGATGTACCGGTGCGGTTTGCATTTTGAGAAACTCACTAAAACTCAATCGGATTTATTGGAAATTTTATAACAAAACACACAAAAGGGGTTTTATAATCATATATTGCTCCCTGTTTTCTATACACTGAATATACCAAAATTATGTAAATTATTTCATAGTTTATGTAATTGATACCACAAATTTAGATGCTTGTTATGAATTAGCACTGACAACTTCGCCCTATAATCTATGTAGCTATCTGTTATTTATGGCGTTGTTGCATTAACAGTTTCGCATTGCTTTTTTGGCATAGCTTATGCACAGCTTGTAGAATAATACGGGACGTTGATGCAGTAATACGGGACGTTGATGCAGAACGTGCACAACTGATTAAAAGAATTTAAGAAAGCATGGTTATGATAACGAATTGTTGTTGAAATCTCAACGGAAAGAGTGCCTTGGGTTCAAAACTTGATCAGTGATTACATCTGTTGAGATTTCTTTTTGGTCGCAATAATGAATCTAAATTATAAATGCTGATGGCAGCCAATTGTAATCTATAAATAATTCCACCGTAAACACCGGAAGCTGTCATAAATAGGATTTCCAAAATATTTGAAGCAAGCAGCGGAGGATATCCTCTTGTCATTTCGATAACCACTGAACAGCTCAAGGTTATAAAAAAAAAGCAAGGCAAGGATTGTCGTAGCCGAAAAGCGTAAAAGCCGCGATAAGTTCAATAAAACGAAAGGTGAAAACAATTCTTTCGTTAAATACGAGTACCTGAAAATTTATTTTAAATTGCCAATCTTGAAACGGCAGTGTGGTCGGCCAAACAGCCACGAGTATAAGGTAAATCGCATACAAGGGTAAAAGAATTTTGAGTGTCGGCAGCTCAAATCTTTTCTCATCCCTTTTCCTTCGCAAAGGAAGTCGAGCAGGTATCTGTGCCCCGGGGCCTTGGGGACATTCTTGCAGAAAGTGCTTAGCTAATAGAAATCAGGTTATAGATAACAGTACCTATTTCATGTTGTTGTGTTGGTTGAATATTACTGTAGACATAAGCAAAAAACAGTTCGCTTTATTTATTTTTGAGAAACTACAGTATCTGTAAAGGTTTTTGGAGCAATCCTGCTTGAACATAACATCTCTTCTTCTATTTTTGCATTTGTCAGCAATTGAGAAAAAATCAGGCCAACGTTTGCTCCTATGATAAGGCCAACGATTAAACCAATATAGAACATAAACACCTCCATTTGATCTTGCTTTGTAACTAACTCGGACTATTCAAAACTCCACGACTGTGATAGATGAATCTCAATTTAAAAGACTAAGCAAGATTTATGCCAACCATTCGATATAGATGAATATGCTTTATTTTAAATAGGTTGTAATGGATGGAAAATTTATTGATGGGATATAAAGTGGCATAATTGACAATATTTAGACAGTTAAAGTATAGTAAAATAGACAATATATTGTGTACCAAAATCATAATACCTAAAGGAGATTGATAATGAGGATTTTTCCGAAATTAATTCTTTGTTTTGTCTTCCTGGTCTTTTTGTTAGTCGTTGTTACTTTTAGTATAAGTGGTGAATTAATCGAGCCAACCAGATCGCTCGATAGCTCTGAGAAAACATCTGGAAAAATTTCCGTTTTCAGTGAACCCCCTGGTCTCGATGTTCTTTTAGACGGCGTAGAAATTGGAAAAACGCCAATATTTTCAAAGGAAGTAACGTCCGGGGTTCATATATTGCGGATTAAAGATACTGAAAAAGTAATTACTATCCTGTCAGGAAAATCCCTTCGATTGAGTCTTTTCAAAGATTCTCTAATTGAAATCCCTGAGAAAAAGGTCGAGTCTCCTACACAACCAAAATTAGAAGAAAAAATGGCGACCCAAAAAAAGAAACCTGATGAGCCGACCAAGGAGAAGACAGAGCAAGAGCCAAAATACGATCCACTTTATTGGCCATTGAATCCCACCGGCCCAATTCGATAGTTTCTCTGACAAGATAAATTAGAATAATACAACGTCAGACCATTACCCATTTCAGCCCACCAAGGCTGTTTTGGGTAATCTTCCACTAACTTTGGGGCTAAATTAGAGAATATCACAGCCTTAATCGAGGTTCTGATATTCTCAATATACATGAAATTTTGGTGAATTTGTCATATTGGCAAGCTGTAGTTTATGTTTATCTAAAGGTTCTGCGTAAGACCTGATTCTGATTGCTGGTTCTATCAATTACTAATTATTTAAATAAATTGATTTAAAGTAGTAATTTTTTACAATATGTTGGAAAAACTTTTCATATCTATATGATATTATAACTTAATTCTTGACTTTTCTTTTCCTTTCTATTATACATTTAAGTGGATAGCCCCTTACATTTAAATACATAGAAAACTTCTTGACCAAACGTCTCGTGTTGCCTGGAAGCTGAACGTTGAACCTCATCTCTTTCTATCTGCCGGCCTTATTCTGAACTGAGTCTCATCCTGATCCGAAATTCATAAGCTGGTAGCTCTTCAATTTTTAATTTTCTTATTGTTCTGAAATAGAACTGGTTTCCCATAAACTTTAAACCTCTTTTCTTAATATAATGCATCTTTAACTATTGGAGGGTGTGATGTGTTTGGGTGGTGCAATCTGGCGAGGGCTTTGACTTCATGGCGAAGGTAATCGTTTTCCTGAATAGTTTTTTATAGCTAAACCAAAAAGCGAGTTCTTATATAATTAAAATTCAAACATTAAAATGTGAATTGCAGGGGATCAAGGATCATTTTCGATTATAACAAAAAGCAACTAGAATTCAGATTTTGAGAGGGGAGAGCTAAGGTACTCCCCATTGTCAAGACAAAAAACAGGGTTTTTTAAGGTGCACTTTTGAGCTAAAAATAATCCTGAAAATTAAAAAATAATAGTAAACAGAGCAACGTCCCGTAGGGAAATTGGTCTACGTTAAAGCTTTTCTTTGGAAAAAGCCATTAAAATATATCTCTTCCGGGGTCTGGTAATCCAAAGACTGATGGGGTCGTTCATTATTGTAAAAGTCAAAATATTCCCCGATGTCTTGGATAGCCTCCCGGACGGTTTCATAGTTGTGAAGATAGACACGTTCATATTTCACACTACGCCATAGGCGCTCAGCGAAGATGTTATCCAGGGCTCGGCCCCGGCCGTCCATGCTAATTTTCACCTCGGCATCTTTTAAAATGCCGGTAAATGTATCACTGGTAAATTGAGATCCCTGATCAGTATTGAAGATTTCAGGGGTTGCTACTTCCAAGGCATTTTGTAATGCTTTTATACAAAATGCCTTGTCCAGTGTGGTTGAAAACTCGTAGCTCAGGACATACCGACTGAACCAGTCTATCACTGCTACAAGATAGATAAAACCTGAATTCAAACGGATATAGGTAATGTCCGTTGACCATACCTGGTCAACTCGATCAATGGAAACGCCTCGCAGCAGGTATGGATAAATTTTATGCTCTTTTGACGCCTTGCTCAGATTCGGTTTTGGATATATCGCTTCAAGCCCCATAAGCCGCATCAAACGTCTTGTTCGTTTGGGATTGACCGTATGCCCTTGTCGCCTTAATACGGCTGTCATTTTCTCAACACCGTAGAACGGATACCGGGTATATTCTTCGTCTATCAATCGCATCAGAGCCAGATTATAGCTATCGTCTTTGCAGGATTGATAGTAATAGGCCGATCTGCTTATCCCCAAAAGATCACACTGACGCGCTATGGGTACCAGAGAATAATTCGGATCAATGCATTGACGCTTTATATCAATTGAGCAGTTTAGATTTTTTTTTAAGCCAGTCCAACTCGACCTTTAATTGGCCGATTTGCTGGTAAAGCTCCGCTTGGAGTTCTTCAGTGTCGTTTTCTTTTTTTTGGCGCTTTTTTGAAAATATATCGGGGAGTTCTTCTAAAATACGCTTTCGCCATTGATTTATTTGATTTGAATGAACTCCATATTCACTGGATAGTTGGGAAATCGTTTTTTCCTTTTTGACTGCTTCAAGAGCTACTTTCGCTTTGAATGATGCACTGTAATTTTTTCGAATTTTACCCATTCATGAGCCTCCTTTTCGTTGATCAGGATATGCTCATTTTACACCTTAAACAACTGTCCAGTTTTTGGGGAGTACTATAAGATTACTGATCTTATAAGGAATTATAAAAATGGCATTAGTGAAATGGAAGATGAAGTATTAAGAGTAAAACAAAATAACCAAATAAACTCCTTTAGCGTTGCAATTAAAAATAAAAAGATTGAGTGGTGAACCTGTTGGAATAAATAAACAGGCTCTTACAAAGGAAGAAAAAAACAATCGAATGGTCTGGGAAGAAATTAGCAGGAGTAATTTTAAGAGAAAAAATGAAATGACAAAACTTTCAACAGAGGCTGCAAAATGTCTTTCCAAATGGAAA
>JAUWMJ010000360.1 GCA_030613225.1 Desulfobacterales bacterium | reverse complement strand
GCGTGGGCAGAGATAATTGGCTTTGCCTGAATAAATAAGAGTGCCTAAAGTGAGCTAAAGTGACTAAAGTGTCTAAAGTTAAGGAATTCTGTCTATTTTATTTTTATAAAAAAGATGGCTTGCCGGGGCGTCTTGTCAGGGCGTAGCTGGAAGCGTAGCCTGAAGCCAATCAGGCTTCACCTTTGGTTACGCCGCGACAAGAGGCGAAGACCGGAGCAGAGCGACACCACAACTTTAGGCACTTTAGCTCACTTTAGACACTTTAGGCACTTTAAACCTAACGTATCCGACAGCCCTTTCGAGAGATAAATCAATACCACGTCCTTCGAAGTGGATTCTTTACTCACTTTTCCTCTTCAAGGGCTGCTTTAAGGCTCAGTCGAATCTTTCCATCCCTGTTGACTTCCAGAACTTTGACTTTTATTGTCTCTCCTTCTTTTACGATATCTGTAACTTTTGCTACACGATGATCGGCAAGCTGGGATATATGGACAAGGCCGTCCGTACCGGGCATTATCTGCACAAAAGCACCAAAGTCCATGATCTTGACAACAGTTCCTTCGTAAATTCGTCCTACCTCTGGTACGGCAATGATTTCATTTATCATCTCTTTTGCGGCATCTCCATCTTCTTTCGAGACGGCTGCAATTTTTACAAGTCCTGAATCATCTATTTCAACCCTCGTATTTGTTTCACTTTGAATTAAGCGGATGGTTTTTCCACCAGGGCCTATAACTTCACGGATTTTATCAGGAATAACATTAATAGTAATTATTGTTGGTGCATGAGGTGAGATTTCTTTGCGGGGCTCCTTCAAAGATTCAAGCATCCTGTCGAGAATAAACAGTCTGCCGATGCGAGCCTGCTCCAAAGCTTTTTCCATTATTTCACGTGAGAGTTCGAGGATTTTAATATCCATCTGAAGTGCAGTTATACCGTCTTTGGTTCCGGCAACCTTAAAATCCATGTCACCGGTATGATCTTCATCCCCTAAAATATCAGAAAGTATAACCACATTGTCTTCACCTTTAACAAGGCCCATGGCAATTCCTGCAACAGGAGCCTTGATAGGAACGCCTCCATCCATAAGTGCCAGTATGCCTGAGCATACAGTGCCCATGGATGAAGAGCCGTTGGACTCTAAAACCTCGGAGACTATACGGATTGTGTAGTCAAATTCTTCTTTGGATGGCAGCACTTTTTCAATTGCCCTTGTTGACAGCCCGCCATGACCGATATCCCTGCGGCTTGGACCGCCAATCCTTTTAACTTCTCCGACCGAAAAAGGCGGGAAATTATAGTGAAGCATAAAGGGCCTTAATTCTTCCCCGTATAATGTTTCCACTCGCTGCTCATCCCGTCCTGAACCAAGAGTGAGTACGCCCAGCACCTGTGTTTCTCCGCGAGTAAACAGTGCGCTTCCGTGAGGGCGGGGCAAAATACCTGCTTCACATGTAATCGGTCTTATTTCATCGAACTTTCTCTTATCGATCCGGCGTCCTTCCTTTAAGATAATATCACGGCAAACATTTTTCTGGATGTCATTAAGGATTTCGTATACTTCCTTTTTCCTATCTGCATACTCCTCACCAAGATTTTCAAAAATATCCGCTTTAACCGCACGAAGAGTAGCGGAACGTGTAATTTTATCCGGAATCAAAACAGCTTCACGTATGGGAGTCAGGGCTTTGGTTTTAATTATGTCTGCAAGATTTTGATCTTTTTCCGGGAGGACAAAGGGCCGTTTTGGTTTTCCGGCAGCCTCTTTTAGTTTTTCCTGAAGCTCAATGACAGGCTGTATTGCGTTGTGACCGAATAAAATTGCTTCCAGCATGTCGGATTCACTGACAATATTGCCGCCTCCTTCAACCATGACAACCCCTGTTTTTGAACCGGCAACAATGATGTTGATATCGGAACTTTCAGAATCACTGATTGTCGGATTTATGACAAGGTTGCCTTCGATACGGCCAACCCTGGCACAGGCGATGGGTCCTGCAAACGGAATATCTGATATCTCGAGTGCTGCAGATGCGCCAATCATTGCAAGTATATCCGGATCATTTTCCTGGTCCATTGAAAGCACTGTCGCAATTACTTGGGTTTCATAGCGATATCCTTTGGGAAACAGGGGACGGATAGGCCGGTCGATCAAGCGGGCGGTAAGCGTCTCCTTTTCACTGGGCCGTCCTATTTCACGCCTGAAATAATTGCCGGGTATTCTGCCTGCTGCATAAATCTTTTCCATGTATTCAACTGTAAGGGGAAGAAAATCCATTGGCCGTTCCTCATGGGCGGATACAACTGAAACAAGCACAATTGTTTCTCCATATTGAACCACAACCGAACCGGAAGCCTGTTTTGCCACCTTTCCCGTTTGGATACTAAGGGTTTTTCCCCCGAAATCTGTTTTAAGTAAATTTTCCATTATTTCTCCTACAAATAGAGCGACTTTTAAACCGTAACTGCGCAAAAAGCCGCTTTATTTTACGCCGGATTCTTTCTAATTTTCTTGCTGATGAAATCAGTAAATTCTTTAAAAAACCAAATAACTTGCCACAAACAAGAAAGATATCTAAACTTATCTCTTCAACCCCAGAGCTTCTATTATTGCCCGGTATCGGTTGACATCCTTGAATTTCACATAATTTAAAAGTCTGCGGCGTCTTCCGACCAGGATGAGCAAACCTCTCCTGGAATGATGGTCTTTTTTATGAATTTTCAGATGCTCAGTAAGATAGGAAATACGGTGTGTTAAAAGTCCTACCTGAACTTCCGGTGATCCAGTATCACTTTCATGCAGCTTGAATTTTTCAATCAGCTTTTTTTTACTTTCTGTTGTAAATACCACTTTTTCTTTGCCTCCTGTAATTGAGATAAATTTATATGCTAATTATGATGAATTCGTAAAAAGTCGAATTCATCAGGTTTTAGGTGTTAAGTTTTATGTTTTAGGTTAATGATATTATCTGTTTTAACAAAGACTTAAAACTTAAATCCTAAAACTTAAAACGTTTCGTAAAAAGTAGTTTTTTGCCTTTTTACAAAACCATCAATTATGGAAAACGCAATTATATTTAAAGCTGTTTTTCCCTTTATCAAAAGTTAATACAGCAATAAGTTTATCTTCCCTGTTAAGAATCTTTAATAAACCATTCTGATCGTCGGCCTGATCGCCGGTCTGATTTTTCACTAAATCAGGGGAAACATCCTTTTGGGTAATGATATTGCCACGAAATATTTTTTGGGTCAAATCATCATTTGCAATAAAGCTATTCATATCCTTCAATGCGTCCGCCATATTTATCAG
>JAUWMJ010000185.1 GCA_030613225.1 Desulfobacterales bacterium | reverse complement strand
ATGTGTGCGCCTTCTTCAGGGACGAAAGGATGAAGAAACCGTTTTTTCTAATGATCCTGTAAAGATGGCAATGAAATTCAATGATGAGGGAGCCGAATTAATTCATGTAATTGATCTTGATGGTGCCTTTGAAAAAAGTCCTCAAAATTTAAATTCCATTAAAAAAATAATTGAAAGTGTAAAAGCTGGTATACAGGTGGGTGGTGGGATCAGGGATAAAAAGACAATAAGAATGTTTATCGATCTTGGTGCAAAAAGAGTTATCATCGGTACGGAAGCTATTAAAAACCCAAAGCTTGTGAAAGATGCCTGCAAAGAATTTCCAGGTCGGATTGTTGTCGGAATAGACGCACGAAATGGAATGGTGGCAATAGAAGGTTGGACTGAAACTACAAAAATTAAGGCTGTTGATCTTGCAAAACAATTTGAAGATTGTGGCGTTGCGGCAATAAATTTTACTGATATTTACAGAGACGGAATGCAGACAGGCCCAAACATAAAAGAAACAATGATTATTGCTCAGACTGTTTCTATACCGGTGGTCGCATCTGGTGGTGTATCAACCATTGAAGATATTAAAGAGCTGATTCAACTTAAAAAATACGGTGTTACAGGTATCATTACAGGAAGAGCATTATACAGCGGAAATCTGAATTTAAAAGAAGCGATAGAGTTGACAAAAAATATTTAATAATACAGAGCCAATTTCAAAACGTCCCCTTTTATCCGATATCTGCGTCCCCGATGAGCGGGATCTGCGCTTCGCTTCGACAGGCTCAAATTTTAATCCTCGAAATACTACATGTATTCCTGTGGTTAAAATTTGCGCCTTCCTTGATCTCAAACAAAATTGAACATTTTGAAACTGGCTCTACAGATAAGCTTAAAAAACCGATGGTTTTTTTGCGGACGTAACATTATTGAATTATTTCAATAAATATTCTTGACAGAAGCCGCAATAGTAATTAAATTTTAAGGTTAACAGAAATAATTTATACTATAATTCATTCCACTTAAGTTCCTTCCGATATTGTCGGTCTCCTGAGTTTAAAAGATATGGGGGTTGCTCTTTTTGGCAATTTATATTCCTGAAGATAAAATATCTGAAATTAAAAACACAGTTGATATAGTTGATATAATATCAGCTGTTGTTACTTTAAAGCAAGCGGGAAAGAATTATATCGGACTTTGTCCTTTCCATTCTGAAAAAACTCCGTCCTTTACAGTAAGCCCGGAAAAAAAGATATTTCATTGTTTCGGGTGTCAGACTGGAGGAAATGTTTTTACTTTCATTATGAAAAATGAAGGAATTTCGTTTCCTGAAGCTGTTCGAATGATAGCAGCGAAATGCGGTATTGATATACCTGCTCAACGATTATCACAAGGTCAGAAAATAAAAATAAGCGAGAGGGAAAAGCTGCTTGATGTTAACAGGCAGGCAATGGACTATTTTTACAATATATTATCTAACAGTGCTACAGGAAAAAATGCAAAAGAATACCTGAAAAAACGGAAGATTAATAACGATATTATTAAAGGTTTTGCCCTTGGATATGCACAGGATGGCTGGGATAATCTTACCAGTTATTTTTTGAAAAAAAAGATATCCCCGACACTCCTTGAAAAGAGCGGTTTGATTATTCCAAGGAAAAAAGGGAGCGGTTTTTATGATCGTTTCAGAGGACGTATAATTTTTCCGATATTTAACATAAGCTCGCAAGTAATTGGTTTTGGCGGGCGTATAATGGACGATTCGGATTCAAAAAATGCAAAATATTTAAATTCTCCTGAGACACCTGTTTATCATAAGAGTAGTTCACTATATGGTCTTAACAGGGCAAAAGATAAGTGCAGAGAGTACAAAACAGTTTTCATTGTTGAGGGTTATTTCGACTTACTGGCACTTCATCAGCACAACATTATAAACTCTGTTGCCACTCTCGGAACATCACTGACGGCCGATCATGTACGAATTCTTCGAGGATATATCGGGAAAACAGGTAAAGTTATTCTTGTATATGATTCGGATGATGCAGGTTTAAAAGCTGCGTATCGGAGCATTGAAATATTTGACAAGGGATATGTGGATGCAAAAATTATGGTGTTGCCCGACGGATATGATCCGGATTCATATCTGTTTAAATTTGGTCAAAAATCCTTTAGGGATGAATACTCAAGAGCAAAGAGTATTATGGCTTTTCTGATTGATTTTGCCGAAAAGAAACACGGGAACTCCATTGAAGGGAAAATTCAAATCATTTCAGATATGAAAAAGCCCTTGTCGGCCATTAATGACAGCGTGGCAAGATCTTTATACGTTAAAGAGCTCGCAGAACGGCTGGGCATTGATGAATCGGCGGTTTTGGAAAAAGTAAGAGAGGTATGCACAGTTTATTCAGACCAGTTATACAAAAAAGATGTTCCGAGTGTGTCTCAGGGAAGGGAATTTAATAAAAAAGAGAGTCGGATAGAACGGCAGATAATTGCTATGATGCTTCAATATCCGGAAATATTACCTGAATTAAATAAACGTAATATACTTGAATATTTTGAAAATGATACCTTAAAATCAATTGGTCAAAACATATTAGTCTATACAGATAAAAACGGCAGTAATGGCCCTATGGTTGATGGCGGGCATGAAATTGCAAATAATATAAATGTATCAGAGATTATGAATTTGATCGATGATAAAGAAAAAAGAAGTATTATTGCTGCTCTGGCCTTAGAAGAAGAATCATGGCAGTTTGAGGGCTGCATTAAATTGATAATGCAATTTATCGAGATCAGACGGAATAGTCGCAATAAAAACTTTATAGAAAAGCAGATAAGAGAAGCTGAGAAGAAAAATGATCAAGAACTGCTGCTAAGGCTTTTAAGTGAGAAACAGAATATGGCTGTTCTAAGTCAGAAGGAAAAAATAGCATTACAAAACCGGCGTATTCGGGAGGCATAAGATTGATGGCAAGAAAAAAGGCTATAATAAAGAAAGAAAATAAAAAGACCAAAAAGAATGCTGAAGCAAAAAGAAGCGCTTCAAAAACAAAAAATTTAAAAAAGATCGGAAAGAAGAATTCAACAAGCAAGGCCAAGGAAAATAAATCAAAAAATTTACCAAAAAAAGAGCTAAAGAAACTGGTTACAAAGGCCGATAAGCAAGGATTTTTAACTTACGAAGAAATCAATGAAGTTTTGAATGGTTACATGCTTTCTGCGGAACAAATTGATGAAACATTTATTTTATTAGGTAAATACAATATTAAAATTATTGATGAAAAAAAGCATCTAAAATCAATTGCCGCCAAAAAAGCTAAAGAGAAGGAAGTTAAGAGTGTGGCAGTGTTTGGCACAGTAACAGATCCCGTAAAAATGTATTTGCGTGAAATGGGTCTCGTTACGCTTCTGACTAGAGAGGGGGAAGTCGAGATAGCCAAAAAGATAGAAGCAGGTGAACAGGAGGTTTTAAGATCACTTATTGATACTACAGTATGTATAGAAAGCATAATAAACCTTGGAGGGCATATTGAGCAGGGCGCACTTCGGTCAAAGTATGTACTTAGGGATATTGATGAGGGTGATAATTATATTGATCTAGTAATGCAGACTGAGAAGTTTTTAATTACAATAAGTTGTATTAAAAAGATAGATGAGGAAAATAGTAATTTTCGCGAAAAACTTTTTTCTCCTAAAATTAGTCCTGATGAACAACGCAGGATAAGGCGGTCAATTAAGAGGAGGAATAACAAAATATTCGAATATCTTAAAGATTGGCGTTTGGAAGGAGGAGTGATAGATAAAATTGAACAGCTTATTAGAGAACAGATAGAATGGTTTGATTTTATGAACCAGAAGATTTCAAAGTACTCTGAAATGCTGAATTCGCCGGTTAAAGAGCTGCGTGAAAATATGTCATCCAGGACGAAATTTATAAAGTGGGCCTGTAATATATGTGATTTTAAAAGAGATGAGGTTGCTGCACTCTACGAAGAGATAAAAAAACCCCAGGAACATATTATTAAACAGGAAAGGATGATTAAAACTACAAGCAGGATATTAAAAAGGATAATTACATGTGTTGAAGAAGGACGTCATAAGGCAAAATTGGCAAAAAGAGAATTAACAAAGGCGAATTTGCGTCTCGTGGTTAGTATCGCAAAAAAATATACAAACAGAGGCCTCCAGTTCCTGGATTTGATTCAGGAAGGAAATATTGGCCTGATGAAAGCGGTCGATAAATTTGAGTACAGGCGCGGTTATAAATTCAGTACTTATGCTACCTGGTGGATACGACAGGCTATTACACGGGCGATTGCCGACCAGGCAAGGACAATTCGAATTCCAGTTCATATGATTGAAACGATTAATAAACTCATTCGAACATCAAGATACCTGGTGCAGGAGCAGGGAAGAGAGCCGACTCCTGAAGAAATAGCTGAAAAAATGGAGATCCCACTCGAAAAGGTTCGAAAGGTTTTAAAGATTGCCAGAGAACCAATCTCTCTTGAGACGCCTATTGGTGAAGAAGAGGACAGTCATCTTGGTGATTTTATAGAAGACAAAAAAATCATGCTTCCATCGGATGCTGCGGTAAATCTGAATCTTGCTGAGCAGACTAGAAAGGTGCTTGCAACCTTGACTCCGCGTGAGGAAAAAGTACTGCGAATGCGTTTCGGTATAGGAGAAAAGGCGGACCACACACTTGAAGAGGTAGGACAGGATTTTGCGGTAACAAGGGAACGGATCAGGCAGATTGAAGCAAAAGCATTAAGAAAACTAAGGCATCCGACCAGAAGCAGGAAACTAAAAAATTTTCTTGAAATCTGATGCTTGACAAAAATCTTTTTTAAAGTTAGTTAAGATTCTTTTTAGATGAGGGCCCATAGCTCAGCTGGCAGAGCCACCGGCTCATAACCGGTAGGTCCCTGGTTCGATTCCAGGTGGGCCCATACATGATAGTCTCGTAAAAAGTCAATAAACCCCTTTTTGCGAAAAGTTTTAAGTTTTAGGATTTAGGTTTTAAGCATCTGTTAAAACAGATAATTACAATAACCTAACCCGGATAAACCGGAACCTAATTGACTATTGATTATTGAAGATTGAATATTTGTGGATGTCGCTCGCGCAGCGTCCGCCGAAGGCGGGCTTGCGCCGCGTGTCGCTCTGTCATTTTTTTAAAATTGATCCGCTGGAGGCGGACCTTAAATAGTCAATCTTCAATCGACAATCTTCAATCATTTGGAGTGGGAATGGGAAATGACTGAAAATTTTCCATGAAAAACTATAGGGACAAAGGCGTGGTTAGTAACAACAAATCGCGCTTTTTTAATTTTTAAAAGCGATTTTTTAGACATGTCTGCAACAGTAGCCGATATAATAAAGGCCATGGAAACAATTGCTCCAAGCAATCTGGCTGAAGACTGGGATAATGTCGGATTGCAGGTGGGCCGACAGAACTGGGCGGTAAAAAAAGTCTGGGTTTCACTTGATCCTACTTTAGATGTTGTTGCAAATGCATGTCAAAATGATGCAGATCTGCTAATTACACATCATCCATTGATATTTAAGCCTTTGCGTTCAGTCGATTTTGGCACGCCAACCGGGTCAATTATCCGTATGGCTGCGCAACGAAAGATGGCAATTTTTTCGTCGCATACTAATTTGGACATAGTGGATAAAGGATTAAACGATGTACTTGCTGAAGCTATAGGACTTAAAAGACTTAAAGTGCTTGGCAAACCTGTAGAAGATGAAAAAATCAAGCTTGTAATATATGTGCCCGAGGACTATGAGAAAAAAATATTAGATGCAATTCTTCAGACAAAGGCGGGAAATATAGGTGAATATTCAGCTTGTACATTCAGAAACAGAGGAGAAGCTACATTCAGGCCAGGATCAATGGCGACTCCTTTTATCGGAAGAACCGGTGAAATAACCGCTGCAAATGAAATCAGAATCGAAACTGTTGTAAAAAAAGATGATCTTTCGGACGTAATTGAATATGTAAGGTCCCATCATCCTTATGAAACCATGGCATATGATGTATATCCCCTATTAACAAATAACAACCGTAATGGAATAGGACGGATCGGGGAACTCGACGAAAAGATCGAATTAAAATCCCTGGCTCTAAAAATAAAAGAAAAACTACGATTAAAATATGTTAAAATATCCGGTAATCATAAATTGACTGTTAAAAGAGCAGCAGTATGCACGGGGAGCGGTTCAGGTATGATGAAATATTTTCTTTCATCAGGGGCCGAGGTATATATAAGCGGTGATTTGCGGTATCATGATGCAAGAGATGCACAGGCAGCTAATCTGGGCATTATCGATATCGGACACTTTGCATCAGAATATCTAATAGTTGATGTTATTGCAAAACGCCTTAAAAGGATACTGTCGGAAGCAGGAATGAAGATTGAAGTCAAACCATACAGCCTTGAGGAAGATCCATTTGTGATCGTATAAAGGATGTAACTACTAACGTAGTCAGGCTGAAGGGAACAGGTTTTAAAGTGAACTAAAGTGCCTAAAGTGCCTAAAGTGACTAAAGTGAACTAAAGTGACTAAAGTTAAGGAA
>JAUWMJ010000321.1 GCA_030613225.1 Desulfobacterales bacterium | reverse complement strand
GTTTCTTTGGCCAGCAGGGGAATGACGATACTTCGAAACAGTTCAAAGGCCTTTTGCACATCGGAAAGTAAAAAGCCGGCTTCAAGACGCATTTTAGTAATTTTATTTATAAATTTATTAATATAATTGAAATCATTATTAACAAGCACATTATATTCAGCATCAAATGCCTCGGTAACCGTTCCATACAGCTCTTGACGCGGCCTGACGGCATATTGTCCACCGGCTTCAGTTTTTAGCCGATTGACCCACTCTCCAATGATTTCAGATCGTCTATGCTGAAGAAAAGCAGCTATTGAAAATTCCATAACAACCTCTTTGCCCGGCAGGCAAAACTCAAGTCTTTTTCGGTTAGGAAAGGGTGCATTACCAGTTTGTTAATAGCTTTCCAAGACTTTTTGGTTTCAGTGTTCAGGTGTCAGGGGCATAGGTGCTGAATACTGACACCTAACACCTGACACCTGAAACCTGACACCCGAAACCCGAAACCCGATTGCATCGACAACAAATTGTGGATATGGCTTTACTAATTCTGTCTTCTCATTTTTTCTTCAGATCTTTAATAGAAATAACCTTAGCGCCGGCGTTATCTCCGGATTTTATTTTTTTATCTGCCGGTACTTCCAGGTCGACCGGCTTTTGAGGATCTTTTGGGGCTATAACCTCTTCCAGCCGCATTTTCTTTCCATTCATTGTAAATTCGCTGCCGCTTATATAAATATCTTTCAATATCCATGTGACAACCTGGACCGGGATTTGAAGAATAAGGAGCCTTACGTGGTACCAGTCTGGTTTTGAATCAGCCAGGATCTCTTCTATCCTGGCAAAAGCAAGAGGTTTATCTTCAAGATATATAAGTACAATATCGTTTTCTTTAGCCATGTTATTAAAACCCCTTTTTTGAAGTTGGTTTTCTAAAAAAAGTAACAATTCAGCCACAAAGGCACCAAGGCACAAAGAAGAGATATGAATTATAAAACTTCAGACCTCGTTAAGTGGTTAAGTAGTTGAGTTGTTAAGTTGTTGTTATGATAGATCATATCCATCATTTACTGAAAAATTGGACATTTGGTGTTTGAAAAGTTATAACATCTGGAAATAATAGTAATTATATTCCTGCTCAACCACTTAACCACTTAATCACTCAACTACTCAACGAGGTCTAAATCTTAGTGTCTTCGTGACTTTGTGGCTGAATTATTATGTAAAGTTTTGAGAATAGTGCTATTGCGTTTTTTTATATGATAGTGGTATAATATTAAATCTTGAATTATTTCAACCTTTATGTCATCTTCAGTTGTTTTTAATACAGGAGGCAAACCTTGAGTTTATATAAGATACATCCCATTGTAATGGGAACCAAGGTTTTTGACAAAGGGATGATGACATACCAGCATGACTATGGAAAGTCATTTACCATACCCATTTACTCGTGGTATCTCGAAGGCGGCGATAAGAATATCCTTGTGGATACCGGAGAAATGAGTCCGATACAATCTGAAGATAGAGAAAAGTCGATCGGAGGAAAAATATATACATTTGAAGAGGGACTCAGTCGCTGGAATTTGTCCCCGGAGGAAATCGATATCGTAATACACACGCATCTAGACAACGATCATTGTGAAAATGACTATAAATGTGTTAATGCTGTGTTTTACATTCATGAAAAAGAACTGGAATGTATCCACAATCCCCACCCACTCGATTTCCGTTACCTCGAAGATTATATCGAGGATGTAGAAGAAAACGGCCAAATTAAAATCGTGTCCGAAGATTCGGAAATTCTGCCGGGCATCAGTATTTTGCACACGCCTGTACATACAAAGGGGGGATTAACCGTACTTGTGGATACTGCCGGTGGAAAAGCTGCTATAACAGGTTTTTGTGTAATCAGGGAAAACTTTTTCCCGCCAAAAGAGATAAAAGCAATGGAAATGGAAGTTATTCCGCCGGGAACGCCTGTTAATACATATGAAGCCTATGATATCATTCTAAAAGTTAAAAATATTGCCGATATATTGATTCCGCTTCATGAACCGGGGTTTGCATCTGTTGATACTGTGTCCGACGGTTTTATAAAAAGCTGAAATGGCTGGATTCCAGCCTTCGCAGGATTGACCCCGCTGTCAGCGAAAAGATTTCCATCAATAGGCAATCATAAATCATCAATCATCAATTATCTGGGGAGAATTAAAATGAGGATAAACAATCTTTTTGAAAAAATTTCTATCATTCTCCTTGTTTCTATGCTCGTTTTGGTGGTAAACAGCACGCTGTCTGCAAACCAGAAAAAAGTTGATAAAACACCGGAAGAAAAAAAGATCGCCGCAGAAAAGGACCCTGTTGCTACAGAAAAAGATGCTGTTGAAGAAGAAGAAAAGCTGGAAAAGGACGAAAGAGAACAAGAAAATGATGCCGCATACTGGTATGACATGGGAATACTCTGTTCAGTTTACGGAAACGACAAGAATGCGATCAGGCATTTCAATAAGGTTATTAAGCTTGAACCTGAAAAAAGCAAAGCTTATTTTCATCGTGGTGTGTCATATGGTGAGATTGGTCAGTACGAAAAAAGCTTGTCTTCGATAAATAGTGCCATTGAGCTTGATCCAGATAAAGGACTTTTTTATTATGGCAGAGGAAGGGTTTACCTGTTGTCAGGTGATAAAGAAAAGGCAATAGAAGATTTTAAACAGGCAGCGACTATGGGAAACCATGATGCGCAAAATTACCTAAAGAACGTTGCCATGATAGAGTGGGAATAATACTGAGCCAGTTTCAAAACGCCCCCTTTTGTCCGATATCTGCGTCAGGCTCAAATTTTAATCCTCGAAATACTACATGTATTCCTGTGGTTAAAATTTTCGCCTTCCTTGATCTCGAACAAAATTGAACATTTTGAAACTGGCTCTAAAAGACTAAAAAATGAATTCTACCGGCAAAAAACCAAAAGTTATTATTATATGCGGACCCACGGGAATCGGAAAGACTTCTGTTGCCATTAAAATTGCCGAGGCCGTCAACGGTGAAATAATCAGCGCTGATTCGATGCAGATTTACAGGCATATGGATATCGGCACGGCCAAGCCGACGCCGGCAGAGCAGGGCAGGGCACGTCATCACATGATAGACATTGTTAACCCTGACGAACATTTTGATGCAGCACTTTTTTCCGGGATTGCTCACGATAAGGTGCTTAAACTGGATGAAAGGCGTATTGTTCCGATTGTTGCAGGGGGGACAGGACTTTATATCAAGGCGCTTATCCACGGACTTTTTGGTGCAGATCCTGCTGATTCGGATATACGCATGAGACTTAAAGGAGAAGCTGATGCTCATGGAGCCGGTTTTCTATATAAAAGGCTGGCTAAAAGTGATCCAGTTGCGGCCGGGAGAATCCATCCAAATGATACATACAGAATAATAAGAGCTCTTGAATTGGCGGAAGCAACAGGCAAAACGATTTCAAAGCACCATGGAGAGCACAGGTTTGCGGATAAGCGATACAAGGTTTTGAAAATCGGTCTGCAAATGGAAAGGGATGCGTTGTACGATCGTATAAACCAGAGGGTTGATGTGATGATAGAGAAAGGACTTATGGATGAAGTAAGGAGCCTGCTGGAAAGGGGTTATTCACAAGACCTCAAATCCATGCAGTCCATCGGCTATAGACATATGGTCGATTTTATTAAAGGGCGTGTTTTATTAGACGAGACAATCCGAACCTTAAAGCGGGATACGAGAAGGTATGCAAAGCGGCAGATGACCTGGTTCAATGCGGATCCTGAGATTGTATGGACAAAGCCGGATCATGCAGAAGATATCATGTTGCGGGTAAAAGATTTTGTAAGCGTTCACAGGCACCGCAGCTGCACGCGATCAGGGCGACCAGCATAGCAGACTATAGCTGGTCGCCCTGATCACGCACATCTGCAGCACCTGTGAACGCTTACAGGACGGAGATTGTGTGACCTTTTTGTTCCGAATGGGCGTGAACGGGTACAAGATTTATAAGCGTTCAGGGGTTCAGGGGTTCAAATATACACCCTTGGCACGCGATCCGATATCCTGGTTACAACTTCATAGTTGATGGTGTTAGTAGATCTTGCAATCTCATCGGCTGTAATGGATGCGTTGCCCTGGTGGCCGAAAACGACCACCTCATCTTCGATTTTAACTTCCGGGATGTGCCCTACATCGAGCATTGTAAGATCCATGCAAATACGGCCAATAATGGGCGCTTTTTGTCCATGTACAAGCAT
>JAUWMJ010000287.1 GCA_030613225.1 Desulfobacterales bacterium | reverse complement strand
CTTGTTTGGGATCCGATTTTAAATTTTCCAGCTGCTCATCGGTCACATTGGCCAGCATCTGAAGAATGCCGGAGTTGAAATCAACGCAATACGCATATTTGAAGTCATGGGCCACGAGAAGCCTGATATGAGTGAGCAGTTGAAAATTTAGGGACGGGTGCTCAAAATAATATCCCATCGACTGCAACATAATTTCAAGCAGGGCAGGGCTGGGGCTCATCATCTGGAAGGGTTTGGGAATTACACGTACTTTTTCCATCATCACATCGTAAGCTTCTTTTACTTTTCCGGTTGCTTCTTCAGGTAAAACGGTTTTAATTAATGCCATTTTTTATCCTCCTTTATTGTTTTAATTAGCTATCCAGGTTCAATTCGCTCCTTTTCTGTGAGAAATTAAACCCCGATGAAATAGGCATCGCCCCGGTTGAATGGTCTTAGGATTCAACTGGGCCCAGGTAGCGGGATCTACGCTTCGCTTCGACAGGCAGACTTTTTTTAGACAGGATCTGTAGAATCGACTTTTAATATAATACGTTTATTATTTTTTATCAACCTTCCACTTTTTGAATACGACTTCATTTCCAACTGTTTTATCGCGCCTTTCTTTCGATTTTTTTCCTGTTATTAAAAATCCCACAGGACAAATCGGTTTGTTCTATAAAAAGCCATCCTGGTTATCGGAAATTCCAGTTTGACAAATAGGTTTAATCTCTCTATTTAACATTTGCAATTCAGTAACCTTCATAAGGAGTTTGTTCATGTACCCATTTTTCGGCTTTACCTGAGTGTGCTTTAAAAAAAATTCTGCCCGGGTTCGGTAGGCACAGGGTTTGGCCGAAAAATCACGTCCATCCTTTTCTATTTATCATCTTTCGTTTTCATAAATCGATCAGACTCTGTCACATCCCATTTCTAAAGTATTTAGGGGCAATGGTGCTGGGCGCCCCGCGGTCTTCAAAACCGTTGGCCCCGTCTGAAAAACGGGGAGGAGGTTCGATTCCCCTTGCCCCTTCCAGAATGGAAGTAACAAATAATTTAAAGAGCCAATTTCAAAACGTCCTCTTTTGCCCGATATCTGCGCCAGGCTCAAATTTTAATCCTCGAAATACTCTATGTATTCCTGTGGTTAAAATTTTCGCCTTCCTTGATCTCGAACAAATTTGAACATTTTGAAACTGGCTCTAAGACATAAATTCAGGTAATGGAAAAACACATTACAATAGGTGTGGCCGGTCATGTGGACCATGGGAAATCCGCCCTTGTCCGATGTCTGACAGGTATCGACACGGATCGATTGCAGGAAGAAAAGCTTCGTGGTTTGTCCATAGAGTCAGGGATTGCGCCTTTAAAGCTTCCTTCCGGCCAAAGAGTCGCTTTGATAGATGTTCCAGGCCATACGGATTTTTTAAAAAATACTATCAGGGGTTTGAATAGTGTGGATATGGCAATTCTTGTGGTGGCGGCTGACGACGGAGTAATGCCTCAAACCCTTGAGCATCTCGAAGTGCTCCAATTTTTCAAAGTTAAGGGTGGGTTTGTTGTACTAAGCAAGACGGATCTTGTGGATGAGGAGACCCTGGAAATCGGTAGGCTTGAAATCAAAGAGGCATTAAGAGGCACCATTTTCGAGGGAAAACCTGTCATTTCATTTTCCGCACCCGAACTAACGGGTCTTGATGATATCCTTTTTTGCATTGATGGGGAGATAAAAGATATACCCTGCAAGATGACGGATACCGCTATGCGTCTGTGGATTGATCAAATCAAAGGATTTACAGGTATTGGAACCGTTGTTAGCGGAACTGTCCTGACCGGTACCCTCAACCAGGATGATTCCCTGGAACTTATGCCCGCCGGCCTGATAACACGAGCTCGCTCAATGGAATCACACGGTAAAAAAATCTCCCGGGCTGTTGCGGGCCAACGGATTGGTGTTAATCTGCATAAAATTCCTGTCAAAGAAGTAAAGCGTGGAACGGCCCTGGCAGAGCAGGGGATGGTGACACCCGGTTATTTATTGAATGTGGAACTTCGGGTACTTCAACGGTCAGGCCAAACGTTTAAAAACAGGCAAAGAGTGAAGCTTTATCTTGGAACCTCGGTTACGAACGCCATGGCAGTTTTGATGGATAACAAAAAATTGTCGTCTGGTGATAAAGGACTGGTTCAGTTCCGTTTAATGAAGCCGATTGCCGCCCTTCCAGGGGATCCCTTTGTGGTTTCACCTTTAAACCTGAATACAATCATTGCCGGTGGAACAGTTCTGGAAGTCCCCCAGGAAAAGTACAGAGAAGCAAAGGCTTTGACAATGATTCCATACCTTAAAGCCCTCCAGCAGGGCGATATGAAAGAATTTGTGGATTGTTTTTTCAGCAGAAAACAAACCGGGTTTGTCACGGCAAGAGAGCTTTCCCAGGCTACAGGCCTCCTCATAACAGACTTTGAGGCGGAAATCAGTTCAAGGGTCAGCAAGGGTGAATTTATATATCTTAAAGGGGAGGGGGCCTTTAAAAAAGATCATTATAATTCAGGGAAAAAATATATTTTAAATACTATTGAGAGTGTAATCAGGCAAGATCCATTAAAAAAGAACTTAAATGCCGCGGAGATTGCAAACAGACTGGATACGGCTTTTGACGAAATACTCCTTAAAAAAATGCTTTCGGAACTTTGCAGCGAAGGAAAGCTTGTGAAGATAGACGGCGGATTTCAATTTCAGAATCTTAAAGGTAAATTTACTGAACAGCAGGAGCATTTGCTTGCATTGCTTTTCGAATACGCACAAAAGTCCGGTGTCGTTCCCTTCAGCGCCGATACCATATGGAAGCTGCATGATAAAAAATTTGAAAAGGATGAAATAAAAAACCTTCTTGATTATTTATATTTTCAGAAAAAATTGATTCGCTTGAGCGATAAACGATTTTTATCTCTAGATGCCCTGGAAGAGATAAAGAAAAGTGTAAAAGAATTCATTTTGCACAAGGGAAGTATTACCCTTGCAGATAGCAAAGAGATCTTAGGATACGGAAGGTGGGGAGGTGTTCCGGTTTTTGATTATCTGGATAAAATCGGTTTTACTTCAAGAAAGGGGAATGAGCGCGTTTTAAAAAAATGAAACAATTAGGAGGAAAAAATGAGTGAAGATTACAGAAGTATGTGGGAAAGTTTGGGATTGGATCTTGTGGCGCATGATGCACTGCTTGAAGTGCTGGGCAAAGGTTATCAGGACATCTATCTGGCACAGAAGGATCGGCCAGAAGGCATGGGATACTTTGATTTTGTAGTGAGTGAGGTTCATGGCCTGCGTATTAAAGAACTGTTGGACGAAAAGGCGGCCGGTCGAAAAGTGATCGGATCGTTTTGTGTGTTTGTGCCGGAAGAGATCGTGCGGGCTGCCGATGCTACACTGGTTGGTCTTTGTACAGGGGCTGATTTCGCCACAGAAGAGGTTGAAAAGCTTCTGCCACGCAATACCTGTTCTTTGATCAAGTCAGCCTTTGGGTTCAAGCTGGGGAAGGTTTGCCCTTACATTGAATCTTCAGACATGATCGTTGGGGAAAACACCTGTGACGGAAAAAAGAAGTCCTATGAGACACTAACTAATCTCGTTCCCAACCTGTATGTAATGGACATACCACAGGTAAAATCCGTAGAAGGAAGAGCTCTTTTGAAAGCGGAATATCTGCGCTTCAAGGAGGCCGTTGAAGAACTCACAGGCGTAACCATTGATGCAGAAAGACTTAAAAAAGGGATTGAGATCGTCAATAATAAAAGAAAGGCAATCCACAGGCTGTCAAGTTTGCGTAAGGCCGATCCTGCTCCCATTTCGGGCCTTGATGCCCTGCTGGCCAATCAGGTCTTTTTTTATGATAATCCTGTACGGTTCACCGAATCGGCAAACAAGATCTGCGATGAACTGGAACAACGTATAGAAAAGAAAGAAGGTGTATTCCCTGAAAAAACTCCACGCATCCTGATATCAGGATGTCCCATGGCCGTTCCCAACTGGAAGCTTCCCTGGATTATAGAGACATCCGGCGCAGTTATTGTGGGAGAGGAATCCTGTGTTGGGGAGCGGGGCACCCGCAACCTGACCGATGATAGCTGGGATACGGTTGAAGAACTCATGGAGGCCATTGTGGACCGGTACTTTCAGGTGGACTGCGCCATATTCACTCCCAACCCTGATCGGATTGAACATATCGTGGAGATGGTTGAAGCTTACAAGGCTGATGGTGTGATTCACTACGGCCTGCAGTTCTGCCAGCCATATCTAATGGAAGCCATGCCCGTGGAAAAGGCACTTGAAGAAAAAAATATCCTAACACTTCGGATTGATACGGATTACAGCATGGAAGATGTGGGTCAACTAAAAACCAGGGTTGAAGCATTTGTGGAGATGATAAAATAAGAAAGGAATTCTTGCATGCGATTTGCAGGTGTTGACATCGGTTCCAGAACGATTGAACTGGTGGTGTTGAAGGAAGGTAAGATTATCGAGAGCAAACAAGCGGATTCCGGGTTTGACCCTATGGCGCAGGCCAGTGAACTCCTTGAGGACGTGAAACATAATCATATCATTGCTACCGGTTATGGCCGGCATCTATTTGAGCTTTTCTTTGATGCGCCGACTGTCACTGAAATCAAGGCCTATGCGGTGGGCGCAAGGTTCCTATTTCCTGAAGTTCGGACAATACTGGATATCGGGGGTCAGGACTCCAAGGCCATTTCGATTAATGATGAGGGAAAAGTTGCCAAGTTCGAGATGAATGACCGGTGCGCCGCAGGTACAGGTAAATTCCTGGAAATCATGG
>JAUWMJ010000207.1 GCA_030613225.1 Desulfobacterales bacterium | reverse complement strand
CTTCTGGTGATGCCGGCCGTTAAAATTGCGTTGCCGGCTGGTTGTTGTTGGTAGTACCGTTGATAATGAAGAACTTTTTTAATATAAGAATGAGTGGCTTTGAATGGAGGTATTCCGTTATATTCCCTGACATTCCGGCTTCCTGCGTTATAAGCTGCCAGCGCTAACCGGACGTTTCCTTTAAATCGTTTCAGAAGTTTTTTGAAGTACCTGGCTCCGGCATGAATATTTTGCGTTGGATTGAAGCTGTCTGTTACCCCCAGTTCCCTGGCAGTATGCGGCATCAGCTGCATCAGACCTTTAGCCCCCTTTTTGGATATCGCCATGGGATTATAACTTGATTCAGCCATTATAATTGCCCTTATAATGGCGTAATCAACCTTGTAACGTTCTGATGCTTCCAGTATAACCGGTTGCAGCAGACGTTCTATATTACAATCATCATCCAGCAGCAATTCTATCGGATCAAAGGCGATAAGATCTGCCGGAAATAATGAAGGAATCATATTTTTTTCAACCACTGATTTTATGTCCGCATGCGGAGTCTCTTTTTGAGCAACAGATGTTTGAGTAAAATAGATATTAAAGATTATAGCTGCGCTAATCAGCCATAATGCCAAAGTTGCCGTTGATGAATTTTTTGGTGGTTTTGTGTTCATAATAATAACCTTAGTGAAGCAAATTATAGAAACTTCAGAAATCGTATGATAAGTATCGATTTAAACATGTCAACGACCCTGCCTGAGGCATTTTTTTATTATCGTAATATACGCAAAAAGCGTGCACAAATTTGTTTTTTTGCTTATTCCTTTATTATCAAAATGTTAGGAGAAATAGGCTGTGGCTTGATTAGAATATTATGAAATTAAGGTTATAAATACAGGGCATTTTTTTGCACATTTCAAGTTTGTTACTTATGGCGCAGGGATTTATACAGACCTCGTAACTTACCCTTAAAATGAGTCAATTTATTTAACACTATCTATATTTATTAGCGCCAAATTTAGGGATTCAAGAATTAAGGGATTGAGGGATTAAAGGATTAAATCTATAAATTAAAATAGATAGAATTCCTTCAATTCCTAAATTCCTCAATCTCTTAATTCCTGAATTAGACCCGTGTCCAATTTATTTGCGATCCCGTGGTATATCAAGGTCTATGGTCATTTTTGTATGGTGAATGACGGGATCTGTAAACACAAACGCTCCCCAGAATAATGGGATGGAATGTTTCGAGAATTTATCCGCCTCGGGCGGGTTGAAATTTGAGCCTGGCGAAGCGAAGCGTAGATCTCGTTCATCGGGGACGTAGCGCCTGTATGCTCACTGAACTCTTTAATTTCCACGCTTTCCTTTCGTTAAAGACGGGATCTACACTACGCTCCGACAAGTTTCAAGTCGTGAACTGCTACCAATATTTTAAAGTGTTATCAAAAAAAGCCTTAATTATCCCATTTAAACAACTTACACTGTCTGAATGATAATTAAACGACATGTCAGCAAAATAGCCTTTTAAAAAGATTTCGGACGGCAGATGCGCTTTATTACCGGCCCTCGGCAAACCGGAAAAACTACTGTTGCAAAAGAATTCCTTAAAGGGCAGAATTGCCTGAAGCTTTATTATAAATGATGGCGTCGTAAAAAGTCGAATTTACCACAGAGAATACGGAGCTCACAGAGATAAATAGGTAATAAAATAAGCTATTCTCTGTGTTCTCTGCGAGCTCTGTGGTGAAAAATGGCTTTTTACGACGCCATCAACTTTTACTGGATAAAAAAAGAAAAACAAACCCGCTTGTGTGTTTCAACAAGCGGGTTTGTTTTATGTGGGATTTACTAAAATCTATTGACACAGATAATGGTATTATATACAATACCGCTATAATGAAAACTCCCAAAATTGTAATTGATACAAATGTAATTTTTTCTGCCCTTTATTCAAGGCGTGGCGCATCATTTAAGCTGCTCTCGCTTATTGGGAAGGGAAAATTCAAATATGCCATTTCCGTTCCTTTGATCTTTGAATATGAAGATGTAGCGATGAGAAAAAATAATGGATTATCATTAACAGTTGGAGCGATAAATAAAATTTTGGATCGTCTTTGTCATTTTGCAGATAAACGTGAAATATTTTATTTATGGAGACCTTATCTACATGACCCCAAAGATGATCTTATCCTTGAACTTGCTGTAGAAGCACGATGCAGTTCAATTATTACGTATAATAAAAAAGATTTTAAAGGAATAAACAAATTCGGTATAGATACATTAACACCAAAAGAGTTTTTACAAAAGATAGGAGAAATATCATGAGCGCTATTAGTCTTAGATTGCCGAACTCTCTCCATAATAAGGCGAGAGAACTTGCAAAACAGGAAGGTATTTCGATAAACCAGTTTATCGCTACAGCCTTAGCAGAAAAAATGAGTGCGCTAATGACAACTGAATATTTAAAATCGAGAGGTAAAAAGAGTACTCGAAAAGATTTTGAAAAAGCCCTTTCTGAAATTCCTGACATTGAACCTAAGGAATACGATGGGCTGTAAACTCAATTTATTTAAGTAAGGGAATGGGGGCCGACATCTGTGCGGGGGGAGTCGAGTGACCGGCGTTCCTATCGCGACTAAAAAAGCAAATAACAATCATAAACATGAGGCAGGCAAAATCTAATAGAATCATTGAAAATCGGTGCTATAGAAATGTTACTTGCAGAAAAAAACTTAAGCAATCAAGGCACTCCCATAAACACAAACGCTCCCCAGAATGAGACCTTTGAAAAATGGTAATTTATGTTCGAGTTCAAGGAAAGCGAAAATTTCAATCGCAGGAATATATGGAATATTTCGAGGATTGAAATTTGAGCATGACGCAGAAATCGGGCATAAAGTGCCGTTTTGCAAAGGTCTCAGAATAATGGGTTATCGTTGCCGTACCTTGTCCTAACAGTCTTCAGTTGTTTAAGAGCCGCCTGACGCAGCGCCTGACACCGGTTCATTTCGAAGTCCGCGCTTATCTGCCTGACCGGATATTTTTGGAAAACTCCACCATCAGTTCTTTTGTTTCCTGGTCCGGTACCTGCCACATGCTCATCACTAGCCTCCGGGCTCCGGCCTGGGTAAATGCACGACGCAGTCCATACACACTTTCACCGGCAAGTACTATGCCTGAACGCAGCAACGGGTTCTCGATTTTAACCTTTCTGCCGGCCTGTTTTGCATCCAATGAAAATCCTTCGGGACATCCATTAAAAATGAAATCATATTGCAAGTTATTTTGCTTTTTAAAGACCAGGTTAGTCCCACGCTTTTAATTGTTGCCTAACAAATATGTTTATTTCTGAATTATTAGGCATAGTGCCCTTGACAAAAGATGCCTAACATATTATAAAATCAAATATCACGTTAGGCAAAGTACGAGGGGCTTATGAGTTATTTAAAAAGCATATTACAGGAAGAGCATGACCGTTTGAAAGCTCTTGTTGAAAAATATAAGAATGAAATTTCTCTGCTTCCGCGGGGCAGTGTTTCCGTTAAAAAGAGAAATCAAAGAGAATATTTATATTTAGCATACAGACAGAAGGGAAAGGTTAAATTTGAATACATCGGGACTATGTCCTCAGAAAAGGCGAAATCTGTAATAAAACAAATTGAATTGAGAAAAGACTATGAGAATAAATTTAAGCTGGTTAAAAAAGATTTAGTGGAAATTGAAAGGGTAATTAATGGAAGAAAAATATAAACTTCTTTCAATGGTTTTGAACAAACTTCAGGAAGCAGGAGCTCTTGAAAAACTCGTTCTTGCAGGAAGCTGGTGCCAGTATTATTACAGAATACTGTTCAATGCACCACTGGAAATCCCATTAATTCGGACAACAGATATTGATTTTCTCGTACCCAACCCACCGAAAATTATAAAAGCTGTTGATGTCACCAGGCTGCTGAATAATCTTGGATTTGATAATGATTTTGATTATAACACGGGGCTCGTAAAATATGTCCATCCGGATCTTGAAATTCAATTTATCACACCTGCACTCGGCCGTGGGAAAAACATGCCATATGAAATTAAAAAATATAACATTAATGCGGAAGGCCTAAGATATTTAAGCCCTTTACAAGATTTCAAGTTCCAAATAAAACATGAAAATATAACCCTATGGTTACCTGAACCGGAAGCATATTTTCTTCAGAAAATTATTATCAGTCGAGAACGAAAAGACGAGGCAAAAAAAGCAAAAGACCTGGCATCTGCTAAAAGTATTGGCGAACTATGCCTTCGAATCCAAGAACGTAGAGAAAGAGTTGAAATTATTTTTAAGAGTTTTCCCTTAAAATGGCGGAGAATTATATTGAATATTCTGAAAGAACTTTCACCAGAACTTTTTAATTTCTTAATCCCAAAATAGGTTATTATCAGACCTTCATATTGCGATATGATCCCCCTTGTCTTTCTGCTCCTCGAGTCCACATCAATTTACGCTTTGTCAAGAATGAAGATTTATGACGTTTACCCTTCCCGCATTGTTAAATCATGCTTTGTTTCTATTTAATTGTGATTAAATCTTTATCAAGTGAAACGCAAAGCATGTTTAACAATGGCGAAGACCTTTTAACTGTTATGCCCCGTGCTTTCTTAAGAAACCTATAATATATGGTATGGGTTTAACTATTTCATTGCCATGAAATCGGGCACATTTAACCTCTGAACTGATAAAGAAATGCTAATGATGTGGTGGAGTGCTCCCGGAGCATCTATTCGTGATTTTCTTGGCATGCAAATCGAATTGTATACCCAATTCAAATTAGCAAGTTAAATAGTTAGGACGTCCCGAAAGCCGGTTAGTCCCCAGACTGATTAAATTACATTTAAAGATTGGGTGATGCAGGTTCTATTAAAAATGTTTCATTAAGCTGGTAAAATTTTATCAAAAGGATTGGTAATCTGAACTTCTACTTTTTTAAAATCTTCAGTGTTTCTTGTAACAAGGTGCAAATTTGCCGTTTTTGCAGTTGCGGCAATGATCGCATCCGGTAGCCTGATACGAACCTCACTTCTAATTTGAATCACCATATCTGCAATTTTCTGGTCGATATAGAGTATATGAAATACTCCCAGCATTTCTCTTATAAATTCTTCCTCTTTAGAATCTTGAAACCGATACCCCAAAACCTCCATATAAGTTATAACTGAAATGTAATGCTCATCAAACTGATCCAGAAAAGTAAGAGGTATTTCACGTTTTGAAAGGTAAATGATAATATTACTGTCGAAAAGAGCACTATTGCCACTCATCCCGGATCTCCCGCTGCCACTTCCCGATGTCTTTAATCGTCTCAAAAGGATTTATATTCTCGTTGCTCTTGAACAGGCTTTCAAGTTTTCTTCGGATATTACCCCCTGAGGGCAATGGCCTGATTTTTATTTCCAGATCAATATCTTTAAATTCATCCGGAATATTAATGCATGGCTGAATGCTTAGGCCCTTTTTGATAACTGTATATTCTTGCATTCCGCTTCTCCAAAATCCTGTAAGTAAAATGTCTCACCTTGTATATTGTCTGCCTTTCTATTGTTTTTAATTTATAATAGCATTAAGGGTTTGTCAATGTTATCCTTATTCTGACAGTAATTCTCGGTGAATGTATTTTTTCAATGAAAAGAACTTGAGCAATCAAGGCTCTCCCATAAACACAAACGCTCCCCAGAAGAATGGGATGGAATATTTCGAGGATCGAAATTTGAGCCTGTCGAAGCGAAGCGTAGATCCCGCTCACCGGGGACGCAGATATCGGACAAATAAGCGCAGACTTCGAAAGGGGACGTTTTGGAATTTGCTCAATTTTAAAATACTTTTATGGAGGTTTCTATGTCAACTGCAACAAAAATCATTCTTATAGTATTAGGCGTAGTTCTGCTGCTTGCCTTACTTGTAGGCGGAAAGCTTATCAGCGGTTATAACACTGTCATTGCCATGGATGAAAATGTCAAGGGAAAGTGGGCACAGGTCGAAAATCAGCTCAAGCGAAGGTATGACCTTATTCCGAATCTTGTTGAAACCGTTAA
>JAUWMJ010000127.1 GCA_030613225.1 Desulfobacterales bacterium | reverse complement strand
GCCTTGCAGTTAAGGCACCACTCGGCTGTAAAGTCCATGACAACAATTTTCCGCTGGTTTACAGCTTCGTTAAAACGCGCCGGGGTATAATAAATCCAGTCGATGGGTCCCCTGTCGGTCAAGTGCAAGCCACCAGTGACTGACATGACAATCATAAGGATGCCAAGAACTGTAAAAAAAACTCTTTGCCCTTTTCCGGAAGCAATCCGGACAGTTCGATAAGCAAGCCACCCTCCTGCTGTAGCGCAAAAAGCCATCACCGCCCACCAGTAAACTTTACCCGTCGGGTCCGGAGGCTTCGCCAGAAATGCGCTTAAACCGCTGCCGATGAAATATGCTGCGGCAGCCAGCATCAACAGACCCATTACCTGTTTTATTAGTATGCTGGCCGGTCCTGTTTTCGGCATCTTTTTAACAAGCCCTGGCGAAGCTGAGAGTATCAGATAGGGCATGGCCATTCCTGACCCGATAAACGCAAATGTAGTTATAGTAACTACAGGATTTTGGGTTGCCGCCCATGCCGCTGCAGCGCCCATAAAAGGAGCTGTACAGGGCGTGGATAAAATCGCTGTCAAGATCCCAAGGCCAAAAGACCCATGGAGGCTGTCCTGTCGAGGGTTAATCATGTAAATAAAGCCGGGCAGACGAACGGAAAACAGCCCGCACATACCCACTGCCATAACTGCTATAATTCCACCTATTAAAATTGTAAAAACCGGATACTGGAAAAGCTGATTCGCAGCAGTGAATCCACTAACCAGTGCAACCATCATGCCCAGTACCAGCCAGAAGCCAAGGATGCCCAGAGACATGGTCAGGCCAAGAATAAAACATCGCTTCCTGTTTTCTGCAGCAGTTGATAAGCTTATAATCTTGATCGGAATTATCGGTAAAACACAGGGCGTAAAGTTGAGCAACACGCCTCCGAGTGCTGCGGTAAACATCAGCAGAATTATTCCAAACCAGGATGAAACATTAACTAAAAATTTCCAGCCAAAGAGATCGAACCCTACTGCTCCTCGGGATACATCTGTCTGCGCGGTTTTATAACCTGCAAAAAGCTCTTTATTAATCTCTACCTGCTCCTGGCCTGATTCAACAACTTCAAGGGTCTCTTCCACTACAGCCTTCTTGGGCAATAAACAGGTCTGCGCATCACATGCCTGATACTCGATTTTTACTTTTAAATGCAAAAGCCCGGGCTTGACTTTCTCATCGATTTTCATGGAAAGATAAATGACAGCCTGCCCGCTAAAAAACATCATATTTTTACTGGCAAAATCGACTTTTAACGGATGTGCCTGTGGGAATTGAGGCGCTTCTACCGTTATTCCTTCAGAAACTTCTATAACCTGAACTCTCGTGGGGAATGGGATTAAATCCTTAACAGGAATAATCTGGTTTTTGTCTGCGTTAATATGAAAACCTTTTGCAATATCAAAAATAACCGCAAGTATAACATGACTTCCGGGATGCACCCGGTCCATCGACCAGGCTGTTCGCACTTTAACAATTTCCCCGGCAGGTTTTTCTGAAACCGGTGAAAGGAGATCTTCAATATCTCCGGCAATCGTTTCAGACGTGCTCAAAGAAGCGCTTAATATAAGAAGCCATACAGCAAGATATGCCGAAAACTTTTTCATTAAAACCTGACCTTTCTTGATTTTGTTTTTGCCTTGCATATATAAAGCAATATGTATTATAAAATGGTGATGAAATTCAATCTCTTAATTGCCGACTCAAAGGAATGAAGTCAATGAAAATATCGAGGAAACTTCCTGTTGTTCTATTCTGCTGTTTCTTTGTCTTTCTTTCATGCGAAAAGGAAAACCGAACCCAATTACCCCTGGCCAAAGTTCCCGGAATTACAGATACCCGAATACTAATCGGTTCTTCACTGGCCCTGGGTGGACATGCAAGTTACCTGGGCACACAGACATTACACGGAGCAATGGCTTATCTTAGGCATGTCAACAAAGAAGGTGGAATTTATGGTCGAAAAATAAAGGTGATCGCTTATGATGACGGGTATGATCCGCCGCGGTGTGTAGCAAACACCCAAAAGCTGATTGTTGAAGATGGTGTGTTTGCCCTGTTTTGCTATGTCGGAACACCAACAACCGTTAAAATCATTCCGATTGTTGACGAAGCAAAAATTCCACTTGTGGGGATGTTTACCGGAGCCAATGCTTTAAGAGAGCCTTTGAATCGTTATCTCATCAATGTTCGTGCTTCATATTACCAGGAAACCGGTGCCGCGGTCAAACATCTTGTGGAAGATCTCGAAATAAAAAGAATTGCTGTATTCTACCAGTACGATGCTTATGGCTTTGATGGACTAAGGGGCACCGAGTTTGCTCTTAAAAAATACGGCCTTGTTCCGGTTGCAACAGGCACATATATCCGTGGAACATTAAATATAGAAGAAGGGCTTAAAAGAATTTCTAATGCAAAAGCCAAAGCTGTAGTTATGATCGGTACATATGATCCCTGCGCCAAGTTCATTAAATTGGCCGGAACAAAAAAATTCAATCCCCTTTTTTATAATGTCTCATTTGTTGGTGCTGACGAACTGGCCAGGAGGCTCGGCAAAGAAGGCGAAGGAATTATCGTAACACAGGTTGTTCCTCCGCTTGAACAGCCGTCTTCAGAAAATCATCTCTGGGGGGCTGTTGAATATACCAGGCTCCTTAAGCAATACTACCCTGATGATATTCCAAACTTTGTAGGGCTGGAAGGCTATATTAACGCCAGGGTTCTGGTTGAAGGCCTTCGCCGGGCGGGACGAAATCTTAACCGCGAGCTGTTTATCACTGCAATTGAATCTATTCAAAACTATGATTTAGGAATTGCCAATACTCTTTCTTTCAGTCCTTCTGATCATCAGGGTCTTGAAAGAGTTTACTTTACTCGTCTTCAAAAAGGCAAATTTGTTTTGATTACTAATTGGCAGGATATCAAGTAGAGACCTTTGCAAACCGGCACTTTTCGAAAGTTTCAAGTAGAGACCATCGTATCGTGGCTTAAGAGCTCGCGCAAAAATGGAAAGAATGAAAAACAATATAATTTTTAAGAAAATAAGCGAAACAAGCCTTAAAAATAAGATTTTTTTTTCAACCCTTGCCGTCATACTCCTTATCAGCGTGCTGATTGCCCTGTTTACAAGGTGGACTCTTATTTCCAGCCTTACACTGGAACTTCAGAGAAGAGGGTTGGGCATTGCTCAAAGCATTGCGGAAAGCAGCAGGGGCTATATGCTGACCCAGGACACTCCGAAACTGACCAGTCTTCTTTTTGACGCCCGGCTTGGAGAACGTAAATTTCTTATCCCCTATGTGTTTATTCTTGATAAAAAAAACAATGTTATTGCTAATACATTCACAAGTACTTTCCCGGACGGTTTTCACCTGGCCAACAGTCTTCTTCCCGAACAGAGCAACAGCATTAAACTGCTTAAAATGGGCAGACTCTCGGTTTATGATGTTGCAGTTCCCGTAAAAGAAGGCATTTATCAGATCGGAGTTGTTCATGTTGGTTTAAATAAAAACCATATCGACACTCTTATCGGAAAGTTACGGACTACTTTTGTCGGTTTTGTTTCAGTTGTCACAATCATCTTTTTTGTAATCAGTCACTGGCTGTCAAATTATATTACCAGGCCGATTTCTGAACTTACAAAGGTTTCAGATGAAATAAGTCGCGGAAATTATAACATAAAGCCGGATCTTAAAAATAAAATCAAGGGTGCCGGAAGTGAAGTCCTGCTTCTCGCTGATTCATTTATCAACATGACCAACAAGATAATGGTCTCGCAAATTAAGTTGAAAGAATCAGAGGGAAAATACAGACGCCTCGTTAACAGTGGTCCAAACCCGATTTTTGTTATTGATCGCAAAACTTTTGAGATTCTCAATGCCAACCCGAGGGCCGAAGAGACTTACGGATATACAAAAGACGAATTTACAGGGATGCTTTTTACAAACCTTGGACCATTCGAGTATAAAGATTCTACTTTGTCTCAAGAAGAAAATGATGACTGGCAAAAACCGCAGGTGGTAAGTTCCAAGGTTCAGTATTATAAAAAGGACAATTCTCCTTTATATGTCAGCCTTCATGCAAGTCCCACGCAATATAAAGATAGAGACGCTCTTATCATAGCAACGACGGATATTACAGAAATGGTGGAGAAAGATAACCAACTCATCCAGGCCAGCAAGATGACAAACCTTGGTGAAATGTCCGCCGGTATCGCCCATGAATTGAACCAGCCTCTTAATGCTATTAAAATGGCAAGTGAATTCCTTGAGATGATGATTGAAAAAAACAGAAAAATACCTTTAAAGGATCTGTATGATGTGATCAAAGAGGTGAGCTGCCAGGTTGACAGGTCTGCAGCAATTATAAACAGATTGAGAGATTTTGGAAGAAAAGCTGACTTTACTAAAGAAAAAATATTTATAAATGAACCTGTTAAGGGTGTTCTTGAAATTCTTGGCAGGCAACTCAGACTCCAGAACATCGAGGTAGAACTCGATCTTAACGAGACAATTCCACCGGTTTTGGCCCATAACAACCGGCTGGAGCAGGTTATTTTTAACCTGATAACCAATGCAAGGGACGCCCTGAATCAAAAGCAGGAACTTGAAGAAGACTCTGCAAACCGGTTTATCCGCATCCGTTCCTCTCACGATGGTGAAAGAGTGACGCTTACAGTTTCTGATAACGGTATCGGTATCCCTGAATCATTAAGAGAAAGGATTTTTGAAGCCTTTTTTACAACCAAAGAAATGGGTGAAGGCATGGGGCTCGGGCTTTCCATTTCATATGGAATTGTAAAGGATTACGGGGGAGACATAGATATTGAAAGCAAAGAAGGGTTGGGTACTACTTTTAAGCTGTCATTTCCTTGCGCCCCGTGAAGGGACTCCGTCAGGTTATGAAATTGAATGATATAATCAGCCGGTTTTAGCTTGTTTTTTAATTGACAATTCGTAATTAACTATTCACAATTTATAATTTGATTTTAGCAAATACATTTTTAAAGACAAATAATTGTCAATTGTGAATTGAAAATTGATAATTGTTAACGATAATAGCCGATTTTTCTCTTAACCTGACGGCTATGCCCTTTGAAGAGGATTATGAAAGGAAAATAAAAATCGATGCGCAAGATACTGGTAATTGATGACGAAAAACCGACCCTTAAGATGTTTCGTCTTTTTCTAATCGCCTATGGGTACGAAGTGTTTGTTGCGGAAGACGGACAAACCGGTCTTGAAATTTTTGAAAAAGAATCCCCTGATATCGTATTTACAGACATAAAAATGCCTGGAATGGATGGTATTGAGGTTTTACGCAAAATTAAGGAAACAGATCCTTTGACGGAAGTAATCGTTGTTACCGGCCATGGCGACATGGATCTGGCCATACAGGCACTTAATCTGGGTGCTACGGACTTTATTAACAAGCCGATTGCCAAAATCGCTTTAGATTCAGCTTTAGGACGGGCTGAGGAAAGGATAAAATTATCCGGAACTCAGGTAAATGAAATCTTATTTCAAAACAGGGGCAATCTGACCATTATCGATATTAAAGGAAATATCACCTCGATCTCAGAACCGTTCTTATCAGATGCATTTAAAAATGCTTCTGAACATGATGCATCAAATATCCTTTTGCGCTTTGATGAAATTTCATCTGTAAATGGCGCCGGTATTGCTATCTTGATTAAGCTCCTTTCCGCTTCCAGGAAAGAGAATAAGGTTGTTGCCATAACCGGTATATCAGAAAATTTCAAACAGATCTTTGAAATGGCAGGTATTACCAGGCTTGCAAAAATCTTTGCTAAACAAGAGGATGCGGTTAAATATCTTACTGCGAAAGGCAGTAAGGCAGGGAAGCTATAATGTTTGGAGGCTAAAAAAGGATTACATCCTTTAGTAACTTCCCAGCTTCATAGCTTCCAAGCTTCCCAGCCTTTATGCCTTATATTTGCAAACCTAATTGCACAGCGCTTTCAAAGCCCTTTTCCTGTGCTTTGATATCAAGATGCAGCGTGGAGACGGCTTCAAGGGGCGGGTAAATATAACGCCCTGTTTCTCTTGTATCTATTGTTTTTATGTATTTTTTACAGCCGTCACAAAGATCGACCCTGTACTCTTTCTCTTCTTCTGTAAAAAAATAATTCAGTGTCTTACTGTCTGTATTATCACAAAAAGGACAATACAGCCGTTTTGAAGACCATTGATGCCAGCAAAAACTGCAAAACAAAAAGCGCTCCCCTTCTCCTATAAACATTGAAAGTCCCGGCATGCTTCCACAAACAGGGCAATAACCTTTTTCCCATGTACTTTCCTTATCCAGATAAGTCGCAAGTTGCTGTGCACAGATATTTAAAGAAGGCTTTATGCTGCTGTAAGTGATAAACGCCAGAGCATTTTTATCGATCTTGTGCCTGGTGGCCGTTTTTTCAAAAAAGGAAGCGCCCCCTTCAAAAAGACTGTAAAAAAGCGAATCAGGATCTATTTTCTTTGTTTCAATCACTTCTAAAACAGCTTGAGCTGAAACAGCCATATCGCCTTTCATCTCTCTGACAATATTGCATATTTGTATCAGCAGATCCTTTGAAGCTTTTGTATCAAAAACGAAATCCGATATATTTATTAAGGGAAAACTATCTTTAGCCTTAACTGAAATAATATCGTCCGGAATTTGAATGGGTTCTATCTGTATGCGGCTTTTGGAATCTTCCTGGGCAATGAAAATCTGCTCATAAAAATCGAGCATCTCCTTATATACAGGTCTTAGACTCTTTAATGCTTTTACTGCCTCTTTTATATGTTCTGAAGTAAGAGCTATATTTTCTGCCATGTGATCTCCTTAACGCAACCTTACCCTGATGAATCGATACGAAATTTATTTTGCCACCAAGACACAAAGGCACAAAATATTTATTGTAAGCGTTCACAGGCACCGCATCTGCACGCGCTCAGAGCAACCAGCATAGCAGAAGACTATAGCTGGTCGCCCTGATCACGCACATATGCAGCACCTGTGAACGCCTACAGGGTGTAGTGCTACCTTTTTGTTCAGAACGGGCGTGAACGAGTATCAGAAATGATTGCCGAAAATGATTCGATGAAGATATTTGCCTGTAGCTCCAATCATACATTGTAACTGCTCAGGTGGATAGGCTTAAGGCTGAAGACTGTTAGGAAAAAGCGCATTTTGACTCATGTTTGGAGCAAGAATCACATTTCGTAAAAATATAGCAATCGAGTTCTTCTGACCCCTTCAGCCTTCAGCCTAAACAGCTTCAGCCTGACAACGTGAGTAATTACAAATCATATAAAATAACAAATTGGCATCATTTCGATAAAGTTTTACCGATACGATACCGATAGGGAAAAAACAAAGGAGATTTTTATGGGAAACGAACAATTCTTTTTTACATCTGAATCCGTCACAGAAGGACATCCGGACAAGGTTGCAGACGCGATATCCGATGCAATACTCGATGCAATCATGGAAAAGGATAAAAGATGCAGGGTTGCATGTGAGACTCTTGTGACTACAGGACTTGCCTTTATTGCCGGTGAAATAACGACTGACTGTGATGTGGATACGCCCCAGGTGGTTCGGAACACCATACGGGAGATAGGATACCACTCATCCAAAATGGGTTTTGACTGGCAAACCTGCTCTGTGGTTACAAGCATCGACCACCAGTCGCAGGACATCGCCCAGGGAGTAAATGTTGGAGAAGGTCTGTTCAATGAACAGGGTGCAGGAGA
>JAUWMJ010000113.1 GCA_030613225.1 Desulfobacterales bacterium | reverse complement strand
TCCAAGATAATGCAAAGCTACCAGAGCTGTAAAAATTTTCAGTATGGAAGCCGGAGAAAGTATCTTTTCGGAATTTTTAGAAAAGATGATTTTGCCGTCAGGGGCAGTAACAAGCAGGGCGTCATGCTTTCCGATCAGATTATCAAAATCGTCTCGTGTCCCTGCATTAAGGCCTGTTGCCTGCCATGGCCCAGCAATAAAGAGGCACAGGAAAAAAGGTAATATGAAGAATTTCAGCGAATTGGTTGATTTCATAATTACAGATTCTATTCAATTATTAAAACCGCGTACTTTATGCGTGGTCAGAGATAATCGGCTTTGTCTGAGTAATAAGAGTGACTAAAGTGAGCTAAAGTGACTAAAGTGTCTAAAGTGAAGGAATTCTGTCTATTTTATTTTTATAAAAGAGATGGAGCAGAGCGACACCATAACTTTAGTCACTTTAGCTCACTTTAGTCACTTTAGTTCAATTTACTAACTTTCAACAATAAGAGTAACCGGGCCGTCGTTGATTAGCGATACAGACATAACAGCGCGGAATTGGCCTGTTTTTACCTTAACTCCTTTAAGTTTTACCTGACTTACAAAATACTCATAAAGTTCTTTGGCCTTATCTGGACCGGCGGCATTTGTGAACGAAGGGCGTCTTCCCTTGCGGCAGTCACCCAGCAAAGTAAATTGGGGCACAACAAGCATCTCGCCGCATGTTTCGAGCAGGGAGCGGTTCATTTTGGCATTTTCATCTTCAAAAATTCTTAAATTAGGAATTTTTTCGGAAAGATAATCGACATCTTTTTTTTCGTCTTTTCTGGTAACCCCAAGAAGAACGAGCAAACCGCTGCCGATTTTCCCAATAATTTTATCATTTACAGTAACGGAACTTTTTTTTACTCGTTGTATGACTGCACGCACAATAATATCTCGAAATGTTTTTTGTAGGCGTTCACGGGTTCAAAGGTTCAGAGGTTTACCCGCCTTTGGCGGCGCCATAGGCGACCAGGGTTCAAGGTTCCATTTTCGTTCCCGGACTGCATTTGGAACGTGTATTTATAAGAAAAGCGTTATTTTCGACAGACCTAATCAAAATTTGGAGCCAAATTTGCAATTACTTTGGAAAATGACCATGTTCAACGAAGACTTTGGGTCTTCAATGCCTTCTTTGCCCTTAACCCTGAACGTTGAATCGTGTCGAAGATCCCGCTGGGCGGGGAACCTGTGAGCGGTTACCTCCTTTTTATTTTTCACACAGCTCTACTAAAACCCCGCGAGTCGCTTTTGGATGAAGAAATGCGATCTTTGCTCCGCCGGCACCAATTCTTGGTTTTTCATCAATGAGCTTTACGCCTTTTTCCTTCAGCTCACTTAGCGCCTCTTCAATGTTTTCAACGCGAAAAGCGATGTGCTGGATTCCTTCACCTTTCTTTTCCAGGTATTTGGCAATCGGTCCGTCCGGTGCTGTTGATTCCAAAAGCTCCACTTCACTTTCTCCCACCGGAAAAAAAGCCGTTGTTACTTTCTGCGATTCAACAGTCTCAGAGCCTTCGAACTCAAGCCCCAGAACGTCTGTCCAGAACTTTTTTCCTTCAGCAATACTTTTTACTGCAATACCAAGATGGTCGATTTTGAGTACTTTCATATCTTCTCCTTGTATTGTATAGTACACGGATGAACACAGATATCAGGGATTTTTATTATGTATTAATTTAGCCCCATGAAAAAAGTGTCTAAAGTGAGCTAAAGTGAACTAAAGTGCCTAAAGTAAAGATATCGCTTTGCTCCAGGCTACGCCCTGGCAAGCCATCTTTTTAAGATAAAATAGATAGAATACCACAACTTTAGGCACTTTAGACATTTTAGTCACTTTAGGCACTTTTATTTATACTTCTCCATAACCCTTTTAAACCCTGGCATTGCATTTTTAATGGTTTCGTCTTCCACACAGAATGCAATTCTGAAATAACCAGGACAACCAAACCCGCTGCCGGGCACGCCAAGGATCAACTCTTCCTGCAGGGATTGAACAAATTTTACGTCATCTTCAACAGGTGTTTTCGGAAAAAGATAAAATGCACCGGGGGGTGTGACGAATTCATATCCGCATTCGGCAAGACCGGCGCATAAAAGCTTTCTTTTTCCTGCATATGCGGAAATATCTACACATTCTCCCTGAATGGCTGCTATCACCCGCTGCATCAGGGCAGGGGCATTTACAAACCCGAGTATCCTGTTTGTAAGCGCTATACCGCCTAAAATCTCTTTCTTGAATGAAGCTCCCGGGTTTACAGCTACAAACCCGATGCGCTCTCCCGGTATGGACAAGTCCTTTGAATACGAGGTAACAACGATGCTTTCCCTGTAGCATGGAAATATGCTCGGAACCGTATGCCCGTCATATACAATCTTGCGGTATGGTTCATCAGATATAAGATATATAGTCCTGCCGTATTTTTCCCCCATCTTTTCTAAAAGATCGCCGAGTTCCTTCAGGCTTTCCTGTGAATATATCTGTCCTGTCGGATTATTAGGGGAATTGATGATAATGGCTTTTGTCTTTTCATTAACAGCAGAAGAAATCGCATCTATATCAAGGGTAAAATCGGGTTTTGTCGATACAGGTTTTAAAATTCCGCCGTGGTTATCCGCATAGAAATTATATTCAACAAAATATGGGGCAGGCGTGATAATCTCATCACCCGGATCGGTTATTGCTTTAAGAATTGCATTCAGACCGCCTGCCGCACCGCAGGTCATTATTACTTCGTTTTCCGTAACCTGTACGCCCTGTTCTGTTGACAGATAATCCGCCACAGCCTTGCGCACATTGGGATAGCCTGTATTCGGCATATAGGCGTGACCCATAGCACCGGTTGAATCAACAGTTTCTTTAAGCGCTGTCTTAAAACTTTCAGGAGGCTCAATGTTTGGATTACCCAGGCTGAAATCATAAACGTTTTGGGCTCCGTGCTTTTGTTTAAGGCGCGCGCCCTCTTCAAACATCTTCCTGATCCAGGAAGACTTTTCAAGTGTAACTTCAATTTTTTTTGCTATTGTCATAATAAATGTCTCCGATTAAAAATGAACCTCACCACAGAGCACACAGAGCACACAGAGATTTTATCTTTTTTTCTCTGTGTTCTCTGTGCTCTCCGTGGTTACAATTAATATTTTGCTTCCTCGCATTGCTGCATATACGCTATGTTAATCATTCTGCAGATTCCACGGATTTAATTTCCGGAATCTCTTTTTTTAACATTTTTTCTATTCCATTTTTTAAAGTCATCTGCGACATGGGGCATCCGGCACACGCACCCTGCAACCGCACCTTCACCACCCCGTCTTGAACATCAACAAGTTCCACATCGCCCCCGTCTGCCTGCAGCATGGGCCTGATTTTGTTTAAAGCTTTCTGAACTTTTTCTTTCATGTCAACCTCCTGTTTTGTTTTCTATAAAAATCCTTTCTAAACGCCTCAAATGCATCATTTTTTATTGCATTTCTCATCTGCTCCATGAGGCTGGTGTAATAATGGATATTATGAACCGTATTTAATCGATAGGCAAGAAGTTCTTTTGCCATGTAAAGGTGCCGCAGATAGGCCCTGGAAAAATTCTTGCATGTATAACAGGTGCAACCGGGCTCTATGGGGTCTGTATCATGTTTAAAGCGGGAATTGCAAATATTTATCGTTCCGTATTTCGTAAACATCTGGCCGTTTCTTGCATTTCTGGTAGGAAGAACGCAATCAAACATATCCGCCCCAAGGGAAACAAGCTCCACAAGATCTTCAGGAGTTCCGACCCCCATAACGTATTTCGGTTTTGAATCCGGCAACTTTGGAAGCGTAAAATCAGCCATCTCAAGCATAATCTCTTTTGGCTCACCCACACTGAGTCCGCCTATCGCGAAACCTGCAAATCCGATTTTAACCATTGCATCCGCAGACATTTCACGAAGTTCCTTGAACATGCCGCCCTGGATAATACCGAATAATGCCTGGCCGGAGGTAAGGTTTACGCATTTATCAAACTCTTTTTTGCATCTTTCTCCCCACCGCGTTGTAAGTTCAACGGCATCTTTAGTATCATTCAGGTTTGCAGGATGCTTTATACACTGATCGAGACACATAATTATGTCCGAGCCAAGGCAGATTTGTATTTCAATTGCCTTTTCAGGGGTAAGCAGGTGTTTTGACCCATCGATATGGGACTGAAATTCAACTCCTTCCTCAGTCAGTTTTGTAAGTTTTGCAAGGGAAAAGACCTGGAATCCACCGCTGTCCGTTAAAATAGGCCCATCCCAGTTCATAAACCTGTGGAGACCTGAAAAACGCTCTATTACTTCACAACCCGGTCTCAGATATAAATGATAGGTATTGCCAAGTATTATCTGTGCTCCGCACTCAACCAGCTCTTCCGGAGACAGAGATTTGACAGTACCCAAAGTTCCCACAGGCATAAAGACAGGGGTCTTTATTTCGCCGTGCACTGTCTTAATAACTCCGGTCCTGGCGCGTGAATCTGTAGATTTTGAAATGACTTTAAACATGATTATAACCTGAAAACGTAGCTTAACAACTCTATTAAGCAGTTGCCTCTTTTTATAACGTCTACAATTGTTGCGGGTTTCACGTTGCGGATCAATGTCATTAGCTTAAAATATTATTTCATTATTGAACCGCAGAATATCGAACAAGGAATGTCGAATTTCGAAGTGTTTTTCATTACTTCTGCGGTTCGATATTCCTTGTTAGATATTCGATATTTATAAATGGCTTTAAAATTACCCGATAATCATCGCATCTCCATAACTATAGAATCTGTATCTAGTCTCTACAGCCTCTTTATAAGCGCAAAGAACATTTTCCCTACCTGCAAATGCGGATACGAGCATCAGCAGGGTAGATTTCGGCAAATGAAAATTTGTAATCATCGCATCAACAACCTTGAATTTGTAGCCCGGATAAATAAAAAGATTGCATGTGCCGTTGCCGGAACTGACAGTACCATTTTTATCCGAAGCAAACTCAAGGGTGCGCACACAGGTTGTTCCAACCGCAATAATACGGCGGTCTTTTTTTCTTGCGCGGTTTATTATATCAGCCGTTGATTCAGGTATAAAAAACCGCTCGGAGTGTATCCTGTGATCTCTGATGTCAGACGATCTTACAGGTAAAAATGTTCCATAACCTACATGGAGGGTAATTGCAGCAATCTCAACTCCTCTTGATTTCAGCTTTTCAATCAACTCTTTTGTAAAATGAAGTCCTGCAGTAGGTGCTGCAATAGCCCCTTTTTCACAGGCATATACTGTCTGATAGACTGTTTTGTCATTACATGGCGAATCATTTTCATTCCTTTTTATATAAGGAGGAAGCGGAATTTTCCCCATTTTATACAAAAGGCTTTCAAAGTCGCCGCTGCAATAGAACTTTAAAGAATAGACTCCGTCAAAAAAACCTGTTACCTCTGCTTTCAAGCCATTGCCAAAAAAAATAAAAGTACCTGCTTTTGTGTGTTTTGACGCATTTATCAGGCATTCACTTGTAAATTTGCCGGAACCTGCTTTCCCCCCGGCATAATCTAAAATCAGAACTTCCGCCTTGCCTCCCGTTTCCTTTCGGCCAAGCAGACGTCCTGGAATCACTTCGGTATTATTTAGAATCAGGATATCCCCCGGCAAGAGAAATTTATAAATCTCGGAAAACTCATGGTGGGACAGCTCACCTGTCTTTCGGTTTAAAGAAAGAAGCTTCGACCTGTCCCTTTCCTTTACCGGTTTTTGCGCAATAAATTCTTCAGGAAGATCGTAATTGTAGTCGTTTAAAGAAAACATGTTAAAGATTAAGCATTTTTCAAAGCAATTTGAAGAAAAACATCCTATTTAAGACCCGTAACCCGCAACTCGTAACTCGCAACTCGTAACTCGCAACTCGCAACTCGTAACATCATCTTTCAACGTAAAAACGACATGCCGGCTGAAATCGACAATAAATTATCAATATGATGTTGCTAAGCGCCTATCTCTACCTCTTCCCCATGTAAACCAGAAGAAGTCCGGCAAGCATAAGCACAAAACCGAATTTTCGCATACTGCTGGTCGGCATCTCGAGAAATTTTTTAACAACAAGTTTCATTTTTTCCGGAAACGCAAAATACGGCAGCCCCTCAACAATCATAACCAGTCCAACAACACAAAGAAAAAATTCCATAAAATCCTTCCACTTTTAAAAAACAGAAATTCCAATATCCCGCTTATATCGGGGAACACGCAAATGTTCAGATACTCTTTCGCACACAAATTGTCAAAATCTAAATAATGCTTTAAGGTCATACGCAACCTCTCCTTTACAAAACTTCTGGATAATGCTAAATATCTGAGTGATTAAAAGGAAAATCAGGATTAATATGATAGTATCATTTAAACTTCATTGATCTGGAAAACCTCAAAAAGAACAAGAAAGCAACCGGCAGATTTCAGGATTTAGCAGATCTGGAAAATTTAGGCGGTTGAGAAAATATCGTTTTTCTCTGAGCTCTATGGCTAAAATAATAATGAAGTGCGACGCAGAAGTTGGAATTTTTACGAGACCGGCAAGGGTGAAATAATGGAATTTGTACCTGTAATAGGGCTGGAAGTTCATGCCCAGCTTAAGACAAAAACAAAGATTTTTTGCGGATGCTCAACGTCCTTCGGAGCGCCGCCCAATACGCATACATGTCCGGTATGCCTCGGCATGCCCGGAGTCCTTCCGGTTTTAAACAAAAAGGTTGTTGAATACGCCCTTCGCATGGCCATTGCAACAAATTGCAAAATCGCAGGCAAAAGCAGGTTTGCCCGGAAAAACTATTTTTATCCTGATCTTCCCAAAGGATACCAGATATCCCAGTATGAGCTTCCCATTGCCGAATTCGGCCATATCGATATTGAAATAAACAATGACAAAAAGCGAATTGGTATCACAAGGATACACATGGAAGAAGATGCCGGCAAGCTTAACCATGACCCTGACAGGCCGGTGAGCATGGTGGATTTCAACAGGACAGGCGTTCCCCTTATAGAAATCGTCAGCGAGCCGGATATAAGAACTCCCGAGGAAGCAGGAGCTTATCTCAGACAACTTAGATCCATCGTGCGATACCTTGATATATGTGACGGCAATCTTGAAGAGGGAAGCTTCAGGTGTGACGCAAATGTATCGATAATGCCCATAGGAAGCAAAGCATTCGGAACACGCGCTGAGCTTAAGAATCTCAATTCTTTCAAAAACGTTGAAAAAGCGATCCTATATGAAATAAGCAGGCAGAAAGAAATATTAATGGAGGGCGGCGAGGTTGTGCTGGAAACAAGGCTCTGGGATGCGGCTAAAAACAGGACCACGTCCATGCGGAGCAAGGAAGAAGCCCACGATTACAGGTACTTTCCCGATCCGGACCTTTTACCCCTTGTAATCGATAACGAATGGATTGATTCAATAAAACAGAGCCTTCCGGAACTGCCGGATACAAAAAAGAAGCGATTTATAGAACAATACGGCCTGCCCCATTACGACGCAGCTTTTTTGACATCAGGCCGCGATCTTGCAGATTTTTTTGAAAAATGCGTAAAAACATTCCCTGCTCCCAAGCAGGTGAGTAACTGGGTCATGGGTGCCCTTTCAGCCCTTTTGAACGCACAGGGAAAAACAGTAAGTCAGTCTCCCATTTCTCCTGAGAACCTTGCCGGACTTCTCGGACTTATCGATAAAGGCATTATCAGCGGCAAGATTGCAAAAACCGTATTTGAAGAAATGGCACAATCAGGCAAAACACCTGAAGAGATTGTTGAAGAAAAGGGACTTGTCCAGGTAACCGATGTTTCCGCCATCGAAAAGGTTGTTTCCGATGTGCTCGCACGATCCCAGGCCGAGGTTGAAGCTTACAAAAACGGAAAAACCAAGCTTCTCGGTTATTTCGTAGGCCAGGTAATGAAAGAGACCAGGGGCAAGGCAAATCCAAAAATAGTCAATGATTTGCTGAAAAAAATACTCGATGCCGGTTGAAGCAGGATGGAATCAGCATTAACATAAAACTGTAACCGTTCACGGGTTCAAAGGTTCAGGGGTTCA
>JAUWMJ010000295.1 GCA_030613225.1 Desulfobacterales bacterium | reverse complement strand
GGGGTATAAACTTTTCAGCCTTTAAAGCGGATTTTATTCTCTGCGCAACATTGTGGGCTTCTTCGCAGCTTGTTTCAGGCAGAATAACAGTAAATTCTTCCCCGCCATACCTATAGGCACTATCCAGCTTTCTGAGACATGATTTGATTATTTGAGCAATTTTAACCAGCGCCTTATCCCCTTCAAGGTGGCCATAACTGTCATTGTACTTCTTAAAATGATCGATATCCATAAGCAGCAATGCAAGGGAGCGCTTGTAACGGTTAAACCTGTCAACCTCCACTTCGAGTTGGCTGTAAAAGGATCTTGAATTGTGGAGCTTGGTAAGGCCATCGGTTATTGCAAGCTTTTGCAGTTTTTCCATCATCCGGCCACGATCATTTGCAAGTTCTCTTTCTGCTAAAACTTTTTTCAATCTAAGCAACAGCTCTTCAAAGCGAACCGGTTTAATGATAAAATCACTTGCGCCCACCTTAATTGCTTCCTCGTAGGAATAAATATTACTATAACCCGTTATAACGATAACAGCACTATCATATTCTTGTGTTATAAGCTCGGTAAGCTCAAATCCACCCATTTCAGGAAGCATTACATCTGTGATTACAACTTGCATACTGGTTGTTTTTAAAATATCAATTGCTTCTTCTGCGCTTGACGCCCCAAAAGAATTGTACCCTGACAGATTAATAAATTCGTTCATAGGGCTTCTTACAGTGGAGTCGTCATCAACAATTAAGATGCTAATATTCATTTTCAATTATTTCGCAGTTATTTTTCTGTTTATTAGGGACTTGACATTGAGTAAAATAATCTGATAAAAGCAGTTTCCTTTTATTAAGGGCTCGCAAAAAAATAACTTCACATTTTCGCATCTCATCTTCAGGCCATCTTCGACCGATCCTCAATCGCGAACTCCTCGAAATAACTTGCTATTCCTGTGGGTTCGCTCATTCGGGTCGACCAAATCCAGCCTAAATCTGAACGCGAAAACTGCGAATTTATTTTTGCGAGAACTCTAAGTTGTTAATATATCAGCAAACATAGGTTCTGTCAACAGACTTTTTTATGCTTTTACAATTCCTGGAGAAAATGATAAACTGTTAATTCAAAATCCTTTTTAGCTTAGGGTTCGCGTAAAAAGTCTCCCGCATCAGTTCAGCGGGATAAAAAACCGCTACAACGCAGTAGATGAGACTTTTTACGCCGCCATCAAGTTTTAAGTATTTGATAAAACAGACAACGGTATTGTCCTAAAACTTAACACCTAAAACCTGATGAATTCGACTTTTTACGAATTCATCAGGTTTTGTGAGAATAAAATTTAAATGAAAAATATCAGAAATTTCAGTATTATTGCACACATTGATCATGGTAAATCAACTCTGTCTGATCGCCTTATTCAGGCTACGGATATTGTGTCCGACCGTGAATTCCAGGATCAAATTCTTGACACCATGGATATTGAGCGTGAAAGAGGCATAACAATAAAGAGCCAGACAGTTTGCCTGCCTTATACTGCAGAAGATGGCCGGACGTACTCTCTTAATCTAATTGACACTCCCGGTCACGTTGATTTTACTTACGAAGTTTCGAGGGCACTTGCTTCCTGTGAAGGAGCACTGCTTTTGATAGATGCCAGTCAGGGCGTTGAAGCCCAAACCCTTGCAAATCTATATCTTGCCATGGAACACGACCTTGAGATTATCCCTGTTATCAACAAAATCGATCTTCCATCAGCAGATATTGAAAGAGTCAAAAAGCAGATAGAAGAAGACCTCGGGCTTGACCCTGAAGCTGCTATCCTCGCATCAGCTAAAGAAGGAACCGGAATCGAAGATGTACTGGAAGCTATTGTAACAAAACTCCCTGCTCCCGATATAAACACAGAAGACTCACTTAGAGCGCTGATTTTTGATTCCCATTATGACCCTTACCGGGGGACGATTGTTCATTTTAGAATATTCCATGGGAAAGTAAAAGCCGGCGATACAATCATATTTATGTCCAACAAATCTGTTTATAAGGTTGAGGAGGTGGGGATATTTCAGATTAACAGGGTGCCTCAAAAGGAACTTTCTGCAGGCCAGGTTGGCTATTTAATCGCAGGTATAAAGACGGTCAGTGATACCCGGTGCGGAGATACGATTACATTAAAAGACCAGCCGGCCGAAACGCCCATGCCTGGATTTAAGGAAGCAAAACCTGTAGTTTTCTCATCGATTTATCCTGTTGCATCTGATGGATATGAGGAACTTGCGGTTGGCCTGGAAAAACTTAAATTAAATGACGCTTCCCTGATTTATGAAAAAGATACATCCGTTGCCCTCGGTTTTGGATTCCGTTGCGGTTTTCTGGGTCTTTTGCATCTCGAGGTGGTTCAGGAACGGCTCGAACGTGAATATGATCTTTCCCTGATCCTCACAGCACCGTCTGTAAGGTACAAAATCCATATGGGTGACGGTTCGGAGCTCACCATAGACAATCCTGCTCTATATCCTGATCCCAGTGGTATTGAAAGTACCGAAGAGCCGTTTATACGTGCCTCAATAATTGTACCGGACCGCTATATGGGGGCCGTTATGAAGCTTTGCCTCGGCCGCCGCGGAATCAATAAAAATTACCAGTATCTTACAAACAATCGCCTGGAAATGATATTTGAACTTCCCCTTGCTGAAATTATTTATGATTTCTACGATAAACTCAAATCCATTACTCAAGGATATGGATCATTTGACTACGATTTAAAAGACTACAGGAAAACAGATCTGGTAAAGCTCGATATTTTGATAAACGGAGACCGCGTAGATGCCCTGTCTCAGCTTGTCCACAGGGAAAGGGCTGTTGAACGGGCACGACTGACCTGTGAAAAACTTAGAGATGAAATTCCAAAACAGATGTTTAAAATAGCAATACAGGGAGCAATCGGCGGCAACATTATAGCCAGAAAGACCGTGTCGGCTTTTAGAAAAGATGTTACTGCAAAGTGCTACGGCGGAGATATAACAAGAAAGCGCAAGCTTCTTGAAAAGCAGAAAAAAGGGAAAAAACGGATGAAGATGGTGGGCCAGGTTATGATTCCCCAGTCGGCTTTTTTATCCGTTCTTAAAACAGATACGGATTAACCTTACAACAACATTTATCGCTACCCATAATACGGTTTTTTAAACTCGTTCGTTTGGTGATCACCTAAGTGTTGCGGGTTACGAGTTACGAGTTGCGTGTTGTTAATCGGAAATACTCCTTTTTTATACCCCGTACCCCGTAACCCGAAACGCGCAACCCGAAACCCGTACCCCGTAACCCGCAACGATTACGCGTTACACAAAAAAAAGCTGCTGCTAAATAGGGCTTGCAAGTTACGTTGTCGGGTTAATAACATAGTTTACCAACTGAGGCAGTTTCAAAATGTTCAATTTTGTTCGAGATCAAGGAAGGCGTAAATTTTAACCACAGGAATACATGTAGTATTTCGAGGATTAAAATTTTCGCCTGACGCTGATATCGGACAAAAGGGGGCGTTTTGAAATTGGCTCAGCTAATCTGGAGTTTTTATGGGACTAACAATTGCTGAAAAAATTTTCTATTCACACAGGGTGGACAGTCCGTCGGAAAATATTCATGTGTTAAAGTTAGATGCCGTGTTTTGCCACGAGATAACCACACCGATTGCGATCAACAACCTGGCGGATAATGGTAAGGACAGGGTATTTGATTCTTCTAAAATAAAGGCGGTAATAGATCATGTTACACCGGCAAAAGATTCAAACACGGCAATGCAGGGAAAAATTCTAAGACAATGGGCTCGGCGACATGCTATAAAAGACTTTTTTGATATCGGAAAAAACGGCGTCTGCCATGCTATTTTTCCTGAAAAAGGCTTTGTAAGACCGGGCTTTACAATAATCATGGGAGATTCGCACACATGCACTCACGGTGCATTCGGCGCTTTTGCAGCAGGTGTCGGAACAACGGATCTAGAAGTCGGAATCCTTAAAGGTGTATGTGCATTTCACACACCTTTAACAGTTAAAATCAACATTACCGGCAGGTTGCTTGAGGGCGTATACGCAAAGGATGTTATCCTTTCAATAATCGGACGTATCGGTGTAAACGGCGCAACCAATAAGATCATTGAATTTGCCGGACCCGTGGTGGATAACATGAATATGGAAGGCAGAATGACTCTCTGCAACATGTCCGTTGAAGCAGGCGCAACCAGCGGAATATGCAGCCCTGATATGAACACAGTCGATTATCTCTGGGAATTCATCAAAGAAGAATATTCAACTAAAAAGGCAGCACTTGAAGCGTATCAAATGTTTGCTCCGGATTCTGATGCTGTTTATGATGATGTATTTGAGCACGATATAAATAACCTTAAACCGCAGGTAACTTTCGGATACAAGCCGGATAATGTAAAGCCGGTAGATCAGATGGAAAGGACTCCTATAGACCAGGTTTACATCGGTTCCTGCACAAACGGCAGGATCGAAGACCTTCGTATTGCAGCAAAGATTCTTAAAGGCAAAAAAATAAGCGATCTGGTTCGCGGCATTGTATCCCCTGCAACACCTAAAATTTACAGCCAGGCTCTCGAAGAAGGAATAATAAAGATATTCATGGATGCAGGATTTTGCGTTACAAACCCTACCTGCGGTGCCTGCCTGGGAATGAGCAACGGCGTTCTTGCAGACGGGGAAGTCTG
>JAUWMJ010000309.1 GCA_030613225.1 Desulfobacterales bacterium | reverse complement strand
TTAAAAAATAGGTCTTAAAAAGTTTTAAGCTCTCTATTCGCAATATGTTCGGGACTATTGATATCCGGGTATTTTTATACAAAGGGGTAAGTATCGACAGGTCACAGGATGTTCCGCCACCCATTACATCTTCATAGGCGAAAACGATTTCGCCAATGCCGCTTAATATAAGGGCGCCATAGCACATAAGGCATGGTTCCAGGTTGCAGAAAACCGACACTTTGCTTTTTTCAATATCTTTTTTATGGGCAAGTTGCCGCAATGCAATTATTTCAGCATGATCTGTTTCGTTTATAATAGTTCCTTTTGAGTGAGTTCGTAAACCTGACAACAGCACCTTGTTTTGATACACCATCACACACCCCACGGGAAATTCGCCCTTTGATAAAGCTTTTTCCGCCAGGTTTAGAGCTTTCCTCATGAAATATTCATAATTCATATAATTTTAACGCCTTTTAAATTCTGATAACTTCGTAAAAAGTCGAATTCATCAGGTTTTAAGTGTTAAGTTTTATGTTTTATGTTTTATGTTAATGATATTATCTGATTTAACGAAGACTTAAAACGTTTCGTAAAAAGTGGTTTTTTGCTTATTACGAGACCATCAACTCGGATAACCATAAAAAGCACAAATTTCATTATTAAGAAACTAAAAACCGCAATCAAGTAGTTTTTTACTGCATAGCAATTCCAGCTTGACACATAAGGCTTATTCCGCCTATAATTTCCTGAATTTCTAAGATGCTTTGCAATTTTCAGTCATTTTCGTACAAATTCAACAAAAAATCTTTCGACAGTTTGAGACCTTTGTAAAATGGTAATTTTTGTTCGAGTTCAAGTCGAAGATCCCGGACTTTGATCGGGGGAAGGCGATCCGCCTCAGGCGGATCAACCACAGGAATATATAGAATATTTCGAGGATTGAAATTTGAGCCTGTCGAAGCGTAGCGTAGATCCCGCTCATCGGGGACGCAGAAATCGGGCATAAAGTGCCGTTTTGCAAAGGTCTCACTGTATCATGATACACAAATGTATCGTGATCAATCTGATACAGAAGCTATCCTCGTTTTTTATTACATTGCAGGTAACCTTTTAGATTTTGAAAAGCCGCATTCAAAAATCTAAGTTTTAAGACGTGTCGAACTCACACATATACTGGATTCCCGCCTCCGCTGGAATGACAGATAACAGGGCAAAATTGTTATTCCCTCGAAGACGAGAATCCGGAACTCTACCGATCAATAAAATTATATCTTCATTGTTGGCATGATTCTTGACAGTAAAACAGATGTTGAAGGGAATATACCTAACCCGGACAAGCCGGAACCAAAGATGAAAATATCATTGAAATTAACGATTGAGCCATAGAAGGCAAGATACTCGATTCTGGATGCTCGATGCTGGATTAAATAAGGAACATCTCTTTTTTTAAGATCCAGTATCGAGAAACCAGTATCCAGCATCTGATACACAAGGGCTTTACAAAGTGTAATAGAAATATTTTGCCACAAAAAGCACGAAATTTACAAATAGGAAACTAAAATGGTTGAGCATATACTTTTCATAAAAATATTGATTGTAACGGCGGTTTTATGGGCACAAATTGCCTTTGCGGTTGCAGGGGGTAAGCATTATAATGAAGATAAGAAGCCGAACCACCTGATAAATGAGAAGAGTCCCTATCTGCTCCAGCACGCTTTTAATCCCGTGGACTGGTATCCCTGGGGAGATGAAGCACTAGAAAAAGCAAAACAGGAGAATAAGCCGATCCTTTTATCCATAGGTTATTCAACCTGCCACTGGTGCCACGTAATGGAAAAAGAGTCTTTTACCGACCCTGAAACGGCAGAAATAATGAACAGGAACTTTGTCTGTATTAAAGTGGACAGGGAACAGCGACCTGATATTGATAAGATATATATCACTGCTGTTTCAGCACTCACAGGTTCGGCAGGGTGGCCCCTAAACGTTTTTTTGACCCCTGATTTAAAACCCTTTTTTGGGGGAAGCTACTTCCCGCCGGAATCGAGACCAGGATTGATCTCCTGGAACGATCTTTTGGAAAAAATCGCTTTTGCATGGAATGATCCTGTCCAGCGAAAGAAAATCACATCTTCTGCTGAAAGCTTAACAGATGCCATCAGGCAGCACCTTTCTTCACGCTTAGTTGAGGAAGAGGCTCTTGATTCAAAGCTTTCTGACCTGGCCGTGGATGCTTTTGAATCTGCTTTTGATAAACAGCACGGCGGTTTCAGCAAAGCTCCTAAATTTCCATCTCCGGGAACCCAGAATTTTCTCTTTTCCTATTCTGCAACTCATTTGACCGATGATATAAAGCGGGCAAAAAAGGCAAAGGACATGGCTGTTTTTACTCTTTATGCCATGGCAAAGGGAGGAATTTACGATCATCTGGGCGGAGGATTTCATCGTTACTCCACGGATGAAAAATGGCATCTTCCCCATTTTGAAAAAATGCTCTACGACAATGCCCAATTGATTATAAATTATCTTCAGGCATATCAAAATAACGGCGATCCTTTTTTAAAGAGTGTAGCCATAGAAACTATAGAATATGTCCTTCGCGATATGACCCATCCTGAAGGGGGCTTTTATTCGGCGGAAGACGCAGACAGTTTTCCGCCAGACCTTGATCATATGGACCGTGATCACATGAGTGAAAGTGGAAAAACCAAAGAAAAAGTCGAAGGGGCGTTTTATGCCTGGAAATTTAAAGAAATTGAAACGCTTCTTACCGGTGAGATGGGGGAGTTCTTTGCATATCGCTATGGCTTATCGCCTGAGGGGAATGTGGAATATGATCCTTTTAATGAATTCAAAGGGGAAAATATCCTCTGGATGGCACATACTCTTAATGAAACCGCTCAAAAATTCAACAAGCCTTTGAAAGAAGTTGAGCAGAAGCTGGCTGCTGGGAAGAAAATACTCTTTGATGTCCGTAAAAAGCGGCCAAGACCTCATCTGGATGACAAGATAATTACATCGGACAACGGCCTGATGATTTCAGCACTTTCCAGGGGATATCAAATTTTGGGAAATGAATCTTACTTAGATGCTGCAAAGCGGGCTGCCAAATTTATCCGAAGCCGCCTTTACGATCCTGAAAAGAAGCAGCTTTACAGGACCTGGCGTCACAATGAAACACATGTTTTGGGTATGGCAGGCGATTGGGCTTTTTTAATCCAGGGCCTTATCGATCTTTATGAGTCGGATTTTAATCTCGAGTGGCTCGACTGGGCAATGGAACTGGCCGATGAACAGCTATGCCGTTTTTATGATTCGCTTCACGGAGGCTTTTATATGACTGAAGCAAATCACGATAAGCATCTTATAATCAGGATCAAAGAAGAGCACGACAGCGTAATTCCCGCTGCCGGAAGTGTGGCAGCATTGAATTTTCTACGTCTATCCGGTTATGGTGATAGATCTGATTTTAAAAAAGCTGCTGAAAAAACATTAAAATCTTTGGTACCAAAAATCAGGCAAAACCCGGAAGCCTTCACCCAGATGCTTGTAACAATGAATTTTGCCCTGGCAAAACCGGTGCAAGTAATTATTGCAGGCAGTATGGATGATAATGAGACCAGGGGCATGCTGAAAAAAATCAGGTCGATATCAATTTCGGGGTCAATTTCGGGGTCAATACCCGGCATGACCATTTTTCTTGTCAGCAGCGATGCAGACAGGACAAGACTAAAGAAATATTTAAGCTTTGTTGAATCGATAAAGCAAACAGACAACAAGGCTACGGCCTATGTCTGCAAAGATTATAAATGCAGCCAGCCGGTTACTAATCCTGACATGCTGCTAAACCTTTTGAAAAATGAGCCTGTTTCAAAACGTTCCAGTTTGTTCAATGTCAAGGAAGGCTAAAATTTTAACCACAGGAATACATAGAGTATTTCGAGGATTAAAATTTGAGCCTGACGCAGATATCGGGCAAAAGGGGACGTTTTGAAATTGGCGCAGATAAATGAAATGAATAGAACTGAGAGAACCGGAGAAATTATAAAATGGGATACGGATGGTCAGCCTTTAGTGCCGGATAATCCTATTATTCCCTATATTGAAGGTGATGGGATTGGACCGGACATCTGGTCTGCGGCCAGGTTGGTTTTTAATGCAGCGGTGGAGCACGCTTACGGAGCAAAACGTTGTATCATCTGGCATGAACTGCCGGCCGGAGAAAACGCCCAGAGGATCTATGGACAAAAGAACCCCTTGCCCGTTAAGACCCTTGAAGATATAGCTCATTACGGCATCGCCATTAAGGGACCGCTTACAACACCTGTAGGAGAAGGCTTTCGCTCGCTGAATGTTGCCCTGAGACAAAAAGTGGATTTGTATGCCTGGGTGCGGCCGATTCGTCATATTCCTGGAGTCCCTGCGCCCGTCGTTCATCCGGAGAAAGTAAACATGGTTATTTTCAGGGAAAATACAGAGGACGTGTACGCCGGTA
>JAUWMJ010000371.1 GCA_030613225.1 Desulfobacterales bacterium | reverse complement strand
GCAAAAATTTATTAATAAAGGTGAATTGTCAGAGCTCGAAGAACAGGGGCTTGTTAAAGCTTTTGAATATACTTATGAGCTTGCCTGGACTACCTTGAAAGATTTTCTTGAATATCGTGGACAAACAGATATTTATGGCTTAAGAGACGCTATTCGGAAAGCTTTTCAACTGAGTTTGATTGATGACGGTGAAAGCTGGATGGATATGCTTAAAAGCAGAAACAAAACTTCGCATACGTATAATAAAGAAACAGCCGAAGAAATATGTCAGGCAGTAAAGGATGTATATTATTCGCTTTTTCAACAATTAGAGACAAGACTGGATAGGTTGCAATCAGATTCTGATGAAGCTTGATGGCGTCGTAAAAAGTCCCATCTACTGCGTTGCAGCGGTTTTTCGGAAACTCGGCATACTACATGTATTGCCTCGTCCCTGAAAAACCACTGCGCCTTGTATATGGAACTTTCTACTTAGCCATCTGTGATACTTTTTACGAAACCATCTAAATCGGACTTTTTACGAGTTCATCAAGCTTAAATCTATATGCAATATGGGCTAAAAAAAGAAAGTATTGAAAAAGTAAACAGGATATTTGCGCAATATGATAAAATTGAAGAGGTTATATTGTATGGCTCCAGGGCAAAAGGTAATTATAAACCCGGGTCTGATATTGATTTAACGTTAAAAGGCAAAGAATTAAATCTGAATCTTTTAAACAAAATCAGTCTTGAGCTTGATGATTTACTGCTGCCTTATACATTTGACCTTTCCATATACCACCATATTAAACAAACTGATTTAATTGATCATATTGTGAGGGTTGGAAAAGTTTTTTATAAAGGTCAAGGTAATTAAACGAAAAATGCAAATCCTGTCTCAATATTTTTGAAAAATTCCCCTTTGGGCAAGATAAGCGTAGATTTCGAAAAATACCGTTTTGCAAAGGTCTCAGGTTGAAAGGCTGGTATGCAGTGCAAGTGTTAATTGTTACCCAATATTTCTGGCCTGAAAATTTCCGAATCAATGATCTGGTATTGGGTTTGAAGGAGAGGGGACATGAAGTTAAGGTCCTGACAGGCATACCCAATTATCCGGGCGGCAATATTTTCGATGGATACAGTCTGATTAAACCTTTCAGAGAAATATATGAAGGCGCACCGGTTTTTAGAGTCCCGCTTATTCCCCGCGGTAATGGAAGTCGAATCCGATTAGTAGTCAATTATTTTTCTTTTGTTTTATTTACCTGCATCTTAGGGCCTCTTCGCCGATTGGGCCCTATTGATCTGATTTTTATTTATGAACCATCTCCGATTACAGTATGCCTGCCTGCACTTTTGTTAAAAAAACTGAAATCCGCGCCGGTCATGTTCTGGATGCAGGATCTTTGGCCTGAAAGCTTATCAGCCACAAGTGCTATTCGCTCAAAAAAAATTCTGAAAATGGTGGACATCTTAGTCAGATTTATATATCGAGGATGTGATCGGATATTGATACAATCCCGTGCGTTTTTTGAACCTGTAAAGCATCAGGGGGGAGAGCCAAACCGCATTTTATATTTTCCAAATAGTGCGGAAGAACTTTATCAACCGGTTATACTTGAAAAGGATGCCCATGAACGTGCAGTAATGCCTGAAGGATTCTGTGTGACATTTGCCGGAAATATCGGAGCCGCCCAGGATTTCGGGACGATTTTGAATGCTGCTGAACGACTGAAAGATCATAGAGAAATTAATTGGGTTATTATAGGCGATGGTCGCATGTTCCCTTGGGTTAAAAGACAAGTCATCGAACGGGATTTAAGCAAAACTGTGCATTTGTTAGGTAGATATCCGGCAGAAGCAATGCCCAACTTCTTTGCCTTATCTGATGTTTTGCTCGTTACGCTTAAAAAGGAACCGATATTTGCATTAACAATACCTTCTAAAGTGCAATCATATCTTGCTTGCGCTAAACCTATTATAGCCGCACTGGATGGAGAAGGGGCAAGTGTGGTTAAAGAGGCCGGTGCAGGAGTGAACTGCCCGGCCGAAAATCCTGAAGCCCTTGCAGATGCTGTATTGAAGTTGTATAATATGTCTGGAAGAGAGCGGGAAAATATGGGGCAGAAGGGCAGAAGTTACTTTGAAAAACATTTCGAGCGGGAGATGCTGTTGGATCGGTTGGAAGGGTGGATGGAAGCACTGGTCACACAAAGGCACGAAGACACAAAGAAAAGAAGTTAAATGAATGAAGATGGAATAATGACTGAAAATGAAATAGCTAAGGAGATTGTTGACGCTGCTTATAAGATACACACAACTCTTGGGCCTGGATTGCTGGAATCGGTTTATGAGGCTGTTTTGGCGTATGAATTGGAGAATAGAAATCTAAAAGTGGTTCGGCAACAATCATTGCCTGTAATTTATGAATCAATAAAACTTGAAGAAGGGTTTAGAACAGATATAATTGTTGAAAGTAAAGTAATCATTGAACTAAAATCGGTTGAAACAACAGCTCCGGTACATAAAAAGCAATTATTGACATATTTAAGGCTTTCAGGCCTGAAGTTAGGACTTTTAATCAATTTTGGGTCTCACCTGATAAAAGATGGCATTACAAGAGTTATAAATGGTTATTTATGATGAATGTTGACTCTAAAGAATCTAAACATCTTTTTACTTTGTGTCTTTGTGCCTTTGTGTGAGGTAAAGAGGATTGTATGCGAATTCTAATTCTTGGCGGTGACGGAATGTTAGGTCACCAACTCTTCAAACAATTAAAAAACAACCACGATGTTCGGGTAACATTACGCCAGGATCTGGCCGCATATAAGAAATTCATGCTATTCAGCACTGAAAATACTTATCCCGGCATTGAT